>CAYNKM010000338.1:0-2489 GCA_964397795.1 uncultured Desulfovibrio sp.
CATTTTGGCCAGCATTGGCCCATACCCCGGTGTTGGCATGGCGTGAAATACTTTTTTGTAATAAGTTGAATCGTAATTAAAACGGATCAGGATACGGGAGACAATATCAGGCGTCAATTCCTTTGGATGTCTGCCCCACTGCTTCTGGGTATAGCCTTCACAAAAAGCGTGATAAAGATCGGCTCCTGTAAAATTGAGAATCTTCTGTTCAAGATTGGCTGGATTGTCAGTAAAAACCTGGGCAATTTTCTTTTTCAGAAAGACTTCAGCTTCAGCGGGACCAAATGATTTATTGTAAAAGGAATTGATTGTGGCAAGGTTTACAGGGAAATCATATATCACGCCGTTATAAGAAGCTTTAACATGATGCCTGTATTGGTTAAAATCTGTAAATCCGCTTACATAATCCAGAATTTTGGGATCATTTATATGAAAAATATGAGGGCCATGCAGGGGATATATTATACCTGTCTCCTCATCAACACTATCTGCGCACAATCCGCCTATAACTGGCTTTTTTTCAAAAATAATAACTTTGAAACGCAGGGCCAGGCGCTGGGCAAGAGTGATTCCGCTTATTCCGGCGCCAATAACTATCGCTGTTGGCATATATAAATCCAGACAAAAGAATATAAAGATATTTTCAAATAACACTCCGTTTAACCATATGCCAGTTTTTTCTGGCGGATGGCGACTTTTCCCCGCAAGTGGTATGCCGAATCCAAAACCAGCAAGACTGCTAACGGCTACACAATCTCGCAAGCCCGCCTCTTTTAAAAAATTTTGGTTCAGGGGAGAAAAAAAGCCAATAGATTATTGAAATTAATTTATAAATCATAATTCCAATTACCATCAAAAGACGATTGGACAATAGCCTAAAATAAAAATCCTTACGATATAATTTATAAAAGGTGGACTTAAATATCCGAATCAATGCGCCAATAAAATAAATAGGTTGTACGTATAACAGAGTCTTATAATCTATAACGTCAGCGGGATTAACTGAAAGTATACCCATTTTTATATCCTATTTATAGTAGCTATAGCTTTCGGATTCTACCGTACCATCCTGCGCGCCAGGAATATACTCTAATCCCTGATTGATATTCATAGAGCCGCCACTCAAGCATCTAAATCTGCGCCCAGTCGCTGTATAACCTGAATACATTTTTACCTTCATAATATCAATTTCAAGTCCTGTTGCCGAACCGATTATCTTGCCTTCATTGGAAGCTATCGCAGACGCTTGCATACTTTTATTTTTCAGAAAGAGATCTCTGTTTTTACCCGTAAGATTTGTACCATAAATGTTTATGAGTCCATTACCTGAAACGGAAATAGTCTATGACTATAGGTTTTGTTATGCCTGACGCTACTTCAGCTTCAATCGCGCTAAATACATCACCAGGGCTTATAGAAGTGTTCCACCCTGGACATTTATTCCAACTCCTGCAAGTGACTCGGAAAAAGTACGAGATCCTATTGAAGCGACAGCATATTTTTCCACGCCTTCCAGCGTTCTTCCCTGCGCATCTACCAGTTGTGCAATTGAAGTTACAAGAGTAGCGATCCCAATCTGGCTCTGTTCAAGGCTGACATTCATGTTAATGTCGCGGATGACAAAGGCGGTCGCCTTTTCAAGGGATTTGTAGAGGCTAAAAAAAGCGTGCCCAGCTTTTTTGCGTTATCGACTGCCCTTTACCCGTAAATACTCTTGTTTAGGCATTTCCAGCGTGATTTGCCGCATCCGCTATATCGTTCAGGTTGCGTGCCATAACAAGCGCCCCTCTTTTGTCAAATTGCAGTTGATTATTGAATACTGGCAAAATAGAATTCCTTTATAAGAGGTAAGCCATGATTCAGCTGATAGGCTCAATTATCTGGGCGATTCTCATGTTTCTTACCAACATATACGCCTTTCTTGTTCTTCTATTCATAGCTTTCATATTTGGCGTGTTCTTTATTCCAGGCTTTGCCGAACACCCAGGTATATTTGCGCTTGGCTTTTGTGGATTAATGATTGGAAGTTTTATTTATGGTATGGTGAAGGCCTTGCGTAAAAAAGACTAATTCTTATTTTCCTTTTTTCCCCACTTCCGCCTGCCACCTTTTCAGCCTTTTACTGTAAACTCTTTCTTCAAATAACATTATTCGCCATTTCAGCCCTTCCGGATCCGTATATCCATTCGCCTCAATCTCAATCGCCTCAAGTTTTAGCGGCCTGGAAACACCTGAGAACGTATCAATGTCCCTGCCAAAGAGATCCAGCCTGCGCCAGGCGTTCAAGGCCTCATAATTAAGCTGACTTTCATAGACGGGCTCGTGGCCATGTTCGCAATTTTCGCAATCCAGCATATCATTATTGGCCTCGGCCAATTCCCTACATTCTTCACATGTGAGCTGATCCGGATTGCCAAGCCAGTCAGCCCACTTTATCAGTTTTTTCTTTCTTCAAGTTCCCCCAGCCTTGCCACATTGCGAATGCGAAC
>CAYNKM010000339.1:0-2480 GCA_964397795.1 uncultured Desulfovibrio sp.
CGGCTATCTCATTTCTCCGGGGAGAGGCTCTCCGGCTTCCGGACTCCACACCAAAAGCCACCATTCTACTTATCTATAACGGCCACTCTCTCGGTTTCGTCAAAAACATCGGGAATCGTGCGAACAACCTTCTCCATGCGGGTCTGAGGATTCGGTCGAGTCATGTGCCCGAAACGCCTCCGAATATCATCACTGCATCTAATTGATTATAAGCATTATAAAAATTATAATGTATGATTTGTACCAATTCTGATGTATGATTTGTACCGTTTTCAATGCATGATTTGTACCAATTCTGATGTAGGATTTATACCATAATAAATCAGTCTCTGAGAGTACCTATTGGTACAACCCATACGCCATCTTCACGGCGGAAAGCGAATTTCCCGGTTGCGGTCAACACCATCATGAACGCGGGGGCCTTCATGGATTGGGTATCAATCTTCTCGCTAAGCTTCAGGAGATTGGTTGCCCCTTCCTCAATCAGCTTGTCTCCACCAAGTTTTATTTCAACTAAGCCGTAGTCTCCGTTTTTAAGATGAACAACCGCATCACATTCAAGGCCTTTACTGTCGCGAAAATGATAGACGCGGCCATTTAGAGCCTCGGAATAGACGCGAAGATCTCTTACACACAATGTCTCGAAAATAAAGCCAAAGGTTCTGAGATCGGAGATGAGATCACGGGGACCGATACCAAGCGCGGCTGTAGCAATCGACGGATCGACAAAGTAACGGGTATCACTTGTGCGGATGGCGGATTTGCTTCTTAAATTAGGATTCCAGGCCGGCATGTCTTCAATGACAAAAATAAGTTTGAGTGCGTTGATATATGACTGAACAGTCCTCACATCAATCGGATTCGTATCATTGCCTGAAATGTCAGAAGCTATCGCGGCGACGGAGGTCTGAGAGCCCTGAAAACGTGCGTACGAGCGCATGAGCCTCGCCGCAATTTCATTATTACGCAAAACCCCGTCAACACGGCTGATATCCGAATTAATGACCGCATCAAAATAATCATCGGCGCGATCAAGGGCTATTTCCGGATCCTGGGAAATCGCACGGGGCCACCCACCGCGGCAGGTCAGAAATGCCACCGTCTCAAGGTCGAGTTTTGAAGCAGCCGATTGATCCGCTCCCTCAAACAGACCTTTCAGACTGATTATTCCAGATGAATCACCCGACTCCCAAAGGCTCATGGGTCTCATCTTGAGACGTCCGATTCGGCCGGTTCCGGTATGAGTCCGTTTATTCTCCTCTTCGCTTTGGAGAGGCACAGCCGAACCGGTGAGGATAAATTGGCCATCCTCGTCACGGTGGTCGACTGTAAAACGGACTGCATCCCAAAGCTGAGGCGCAATCTGCCATTCATCTATAAGGCGCGGTGTGGCTCCATCAAGAATAAGATTCGGATCGATGTCCGCAGCTTCGAGATTGGCTTGTCTCGAAGCCGGATCATCCATATAGATTACGCTTTTCGCATGCTGTTCAGCTGTAGTTGTCTTTCCACACCATTTCGGGCCCTCGATCAGGACGGCACCCATACCTTTGAGCTTCTTTTCAAGGAGAGCATCTGCGATTCGCGTCCGATATTTTTTCTTTGCCATCTATTTCACTGTTGTTATAGGATTTATGACCGCAAAGATACAAAAATTTTTCTAACAATGTATGATTTGTACCAATTCCGATGTAGGATTTGTACCGTTTTCAATGCATGATTTGTACCAATTCTGATGTATGATTTGTACCGGGGGTGTTATATAAAGTTGAAGAAATAAAAAGTTAAACGAAATATAATTTCACAGCACTAATTATTTAAGTAAATTTTCTTATCTTTGCGAAAAACAAAACCAATTCTAACCTAAACCAGTCATGAACAACAAAAAGATTATAGGAATCGGTCTCTGCTGTCTTTTCGCTTACTTCTTTAT
Source organism: uncultured Desulfovibrio sp. (assembly GCA_964397795.1). Taxonomy (GTDB): domain Bacteria; phylum Desulfobacterota; class Desulfovibrionia; order Desulfovibrionales; family Desulfovibrionaceae; genus Desulfovibrio. Next base: position 1,934 of record CAYNKM010000339.1, read on the forward strand.
TCCTTACCTATATGTAGTTTTATGTGCTTTGGGCGAGAGTAAACCTGATGGCTTAGCCGCCATCAACTCAATATTCTTACTCATCGCCGGGACAAGCACTGCATACCTATCTTATAAAAAATCTTTCTTTTCATCAAACATTGGCCGAATAGCAGGTTTCTGTTTAGCGACCACGTTATTAATATTTTGTTATAACCAATATAAAATTTCTTCAGACATATTTCACCGGGGAATATTGAATAGTGTGGGCTTAATGTTCCTTTTGGCTATAATAGAAATAGTAGGTGGGATTTTATTTTTGAAAAATTTAAATTGCAAAAGATCTATAAAGATATTTGGTTCTTTAGTTTTCGTCGTGGTTATACTAAGAAACATAATAACTTTATTAATTGCCAATGCTTCTGAATCAATGATGAAAGTAGAGGGTTTTGAAAGATCGGAAATTTATGCAGATAAAATAAGCACTATGTTGATTTTACAAGGGATCACTGTTTTGATCACTGCTTGTCTTGCACTCGTGAGCTTCATTCTTACGATCGTTTGGATG
>CAYNKM010000340.1:0-2469 GCA_964397795.1 uncultured Desulfovibrio sp.
TATTTGTACAGAATACTATTTTTTGATTTCTTTTAATTTTTTCTCGAGAGAATCAAAAAAAGGAGGGTTTATTCGAATTTTCCGAGCGGTAGGGACAGATTATCCGCCAAGATAGGCTTCCCGTACGCTGGCGTTGGCAAGAAGGCTTGCCGAACTGTCCTCCATCGTGACACGCCCCAGTTCCAGAACATATCCCCTGTGAGCAAGCTTTAGCGCGGCCCTGGCATTTTGCTCCACAATCAGAATGGTTACGCCTTTTTCGTTTATTTCCCTGATTGTTTTAAATATTGACCTTACAAGTAGAGGGGCAAGCCCCAGGGAAGGCTCATCCAGAAGGAGAAGTCGGGGTTCGCCCATCAGGGCGCGACCAATGGCAAGCATTTGCTGTTCTCCTCCAGAAAGCGTGCCCGCCAGCTGCTTTTTACGTTCCTGAAGTCTGGGAAACAGTTCAAATATCCATTCAAGGGTTTTTGGGTTTTTATTTTTGATTCTGAAGGCGCCAAGGTTCAGATTTTCAAGCACGCTCATGGTTCCAAAAACGCGGCGTCCCTCCGGAGCCTGGGATATGCCAAGGCTGACAATATCATGCGCTGGAACTTTTTCCAGAGACTTGCCATCAAAATAAATTTGTCCCGATAGAGGTTTGACCAGTCCGCTTATTGTCAGGAGGGTAGTGCTTTTGCCTGCGCCATTTGCTCCCAAAATGCTGACAATTTCACCTTCCTCGACGCGCAGATTGATTCCATGCAGGGCTTCGACTGTCCCATAAGAAACTTTAATATTATTCAGGCTTAAAAGAGTCATCACAGGTTCTCATCATCTATTCCCAGGTAGGCTTCAATAACAGCCGCATTCTTTTTAATTTCCTCGGGACTTCCTTCCGCAATAAGAGTTCCATGCTCCAGGACAATTAATTTTTCGCAAATCTGCATAACCAGGCGCATGTCATGCTCTATGAGCAGTATGGTTATGCCTCTTTTCTGGATTTCAAGAATAAGCGTAACAAGAGTTGCGGTTTCCTGATCATTCATTCCGCCGGCTGGTTCATCCAGAATCAGCAGGATCGGGTCTGAGGCCAGGGCGCGGGCCATCTCAAGCAGACGTTGCTGGCCATAGGCAAGGGAGCCGGCCATCGCGTCAAAATGTTCTTCCAGACCAACAAAAGCCAATTCCTGCATACAGCGGTTCAGGGCGGCATTTTCCTCTTTTTGCTGGGCGGGAGTATGAAACATGCAGCCGAAAAAAAGGGTTTTCATACGGCAGTGTCTGCCAGCCAGGACATTTTCTATTACAGGCAGATTCGGAAACAGCCTGATACTCTGAAAAGTTCTGGCAATGCCAAGTTTAACAATGGTATGAGGTTTTAAGCCGGTTATATTTTTTCCATTAAAGAGAATTGTTCCGATATTTGGTTTGTAATTGCCGGTTATGCAATTAAAAACCGTTGTCTTGCCGGCGCCATTGGGGCCTATCAGGCCAACAATTGTGCCTTTATTCACACTGAAAGACAGATCATTGACAGCAATGAGTCCTCCAAAAACTTTGGTCACGTCAGTCAGCTGCAGAAGACTCATTAAGAGGACGATCCTGTTGAGGGGGGCGTAATCATATAACGTCTTGGCAGGGGAGGTAAAAGGCCCTGGGGACGCCAAATCATCATGAGCATCATTGCCAGGCCAAAAAGACGCATGCGCGCATCAGAAAATTCGCGGAGAAGTCCCGGAAGGCCGATAAACAGAAAAACGCTGACAAGAACCCCCAGCTGACTTCCTCCCGAAAGGATGACCACCGCGAATAGAATTATTGATTCCATAAAATTGAAAGACTCTGGCGCGATGGTGGTCATTTTGGCGGCATATATAGATCCGGCCATTCCTGCCCAGATCGCGCCCAGGGTGAAAGCCGCGAGTTTATAGCCAGTGACATTAATTCCACAGCCTTCAGCGGCTATATCATCTTCCTTAATATAATTTAATGCTCTGCCGAAGCGGGATTTCCAGAGATTATAAAAGAGGATCATGCTTATTGCAGTCATTCCCCAGACAAGGTAGTAAAATTGCCAGCCTTTTACAATTTTAAAACCAAAAAAAACAGGACGGGAAATATTATAGATTCCGTTGGATCCGCCAGTAAGGCCGAAAACGTTATTTATTAATGAAATTCGGACAATCTCAACTATGCCTATTGTCACCACCAGGAGATAGTCACCTCGCAGATGAATTATGGGCAAGGCAATAACAAAGGCAAAAAGACCAGCGACAAGTCCTGCTGGAATCATGGCGACGAAGATGGGACATTGCAGTTGAGTGTTCAGGATTGCGGTCGTATAGGCGCCGACGGCGTAAAAGGCGGCATGGCCCATATTAAAAATGCCTGCCTGTCCCAGCATGATATTGAGAGAAAGGGAAAGCAGCGTATAAAGGCCGATCATTATACTGAGATTAATCCAGTAGGCGTTGCCTATCAGGG
>CAYNKM010000341.1:0-2468 GCA_964397795.1 uncultured Desulfovibrio sp.
TGATTCATTGGCAAGCAGACTAAGTTGTCTATGGCTTCCATCGGCATGGGCGTCCCCATTCAGGCCATGATTGATAACAAGCTCCCCTTCAGGGAGATTTTGCTTCTTCTCTCCCTTCTTTTTACTGGATGAGACAGCAATTACCCTTCCCGCATCTTTTATCATATTTAATCCTGAATAAAAAATTAGTTATTAGTTAATATACCTCTAGCGATCTGACAGACAAGACTATTATACATACCCTTTCCTAAAATTGAAATAGACGCCCAAAAAGGCCTATTGGTAATTATATGTTGCCAGAATACTTCAGAAGCCGCCGCAAGAAAGGGATAATCTCGCCAAAAAAGCGGCATTTATTCAGGTCAAAGCCTCAAGCAGAGGCCGGTCAACTTGTTCTGTAAAGTACAAGCCTTTTAATATTTTATCACCCATGTTTAACCATGCCTTGATTTTTTTGGAAGATGACAAGTTTATCACTCAAAATACGCCAAATCCATATAGCTACAAACCATTAACGGTTTTGCCGCGCGAACAAAAGCGTTCCCCATAGTCCCCCACTCTTTCATAAACTTTATTCCAGGGAGGATAAAGACTGTAAATTATCGGAATTATTTTATAATTTTTCCATTTGCCATCTTCAGGCGATTCAATAAGAGCCTATTTATATAATTACTGCCTCAAAATTAAATTACCGCTTAAAGACAGTTATTACACCTGTTCGTTTACAGCGGATCTGAAATGTTATATCTTTCATATCATATAATCTTATAAAGACCCATTCTCATTATGTTGAAATACCGTCCTTTTATATTATCATTTCTATTCACTCTGCCCGGCCTTGCTCTGGGTTTAAAAATTCTTGAAGCCAGTCCTCCCGTTACCGCCTTATTGTGCGGACTGGCAATATTTGGAGCTTCCTTCATACTGACCTGGACATGCGAAGCGGCCCAGAAAGACATTCCCCAGGCGGTCGCCATCGCGGTGGTGGCTTTTATCGCGGTTATGCCCGAATATGCGGTGGACATGTATTTCACCTGGATGGCGGGTCAGCACCCCGAAAGTGCCTATACTCATTACGCGATAGCAAATATGACCGGCGCAAACCGTCTTTTAATTGGCGCTGGCTGGTCTGCCCTGGCGATTATTTATGCTGTCCGCTTTCATAAGGGGATAAAGCTGGAAGAAGATAAATATACCGATTTACTTTTCCTGACTCTTGCCACATTTTTTGCCTTGTTTATCACCATTAAAAAATCCCTGACCTTTTGGGATGGCCTGATTTTCCTGGGGCTTTATGTCTGGTACATTTTTATTATTATTCGCCGCCCCACTTCTGAAGAGGAGCCGGAAGGACCAGCCGCCCTCCTGACTGCCTTATCCAAACCTGCGAGAATAACTGTCACCTCCTGCCTTTTCATTTTTTCAGCCCTGATTATTTTATTCAATGCCGAACCTTTCAGCGAAAATCTGGTCGCGACAGGAAAGATATTTAACATTAATGAATTTCTCCTGGTTCAATGGCTTGCGCCCATAGCATCAGAAGCTCCCGAATTTATAGTCGCCCTGATGTTCGCGTTCAGGGGAAATGCCTCTCTTGCTCTTGGAAGCCTCCTATCTTCCAAATTAAATCAGTGGACGCTCCTGATGGGAATGATTCCAGGCGTTTATGCTGTTTCTTTTGGGGCTATAAGTCCCCCCATAAATCTGGATGCGCATCAATTCTCTGAAATTTTTCTTACCGCGGCGCAATCTTTCTTCGCAATCGCGCTTTTATTAAACCTCAGGCTTTCAGTCCTGGAAGGATGGTGCCTCCTTGTTCTCTTTACTGGGCAGCTCTTAAGCCCACTTTATGACAGGGATCTGGAAACCCTTTTCCAGCTTGCGCACGATCCCTTGCGTCTGCATAATTATTTCGCGTGGGCTTATGTGATTCTTGGTTTTATTATTTTTATCTACAGGGCAAAATACCTGAAAGTCATGCTTAAGGGTTTTAAAGCTTGACAAGAATCATGTGAATACATTATTTCCAATAACCCAATTTATTTACCGCAAATTAAGGTAAATATGCTTGCCGGCATTTTGTCTTGGGAGGCAAATCTATGGGATTCTTAAAATTCTCATATCCTGCAAGGCTTCTTATCCTATTTTTATTAATTACGTCTCTGATTCCAGCGTTTTTTTCAGAATCAGTGCTTGGCGCCGAGCAGGAAAGGCTACCTGAAGAAGAATTGCCGATAAACGGAAATAAAGACGAATCTGTTGAAAAAAATATGGAAATAAACTCTTCAATGGAACAGGAAAAAGATACGTCAGAAGATACCTTGTCCATGAACGGGATAAACCAGGAACCGCTGGAAGCGACTGTTGAACAGGATAAAAGTTCCCCTGAACAGACCGTTTATCCTGGAGTAATCAACGCGTCCATAGTTCAGAAATCTGCTGATACGCCTTCCATGTAAATATTTTAT
>CAYNKM010000342.1:0-2461 GCA_964397795.1 uncultured Desulfovibrio sp.
TGTTCACAAAAGTTGTCATCCCCCAGAAAAACCAACACATGGTTTAAACAGAGCCAATAATAAAAAAGGGGCGGCTTTTTCAGCTAACCCCCTGAAATATTTGGAGCCTCCTGTCAGACTTGAACTGACGACCTGCTGATTACGAATCAGCTGCTCTACCAACTGAGCCAAAGAGGCATGAATCCATTTTTAAACCGTATTTTTGCCAGATGTCAAGGCAAGTTTTACCCGACAAATGTCAGGGCTTTCATAATCTGAAAAAATCCGCTGCAAACCATATCCGGCATCTTTATTAAAAATAATTATCCAGCTTACCGGTTAATCAGAAATCCGTCTTATAAATCCTTGAGAATATCCGCATCCATATTGTAACCATGTTCAGGAGAGGGAAAAGCGCCTTGAGATACCGCCTCAACATAGGCGGAAAAAGCTTTTTCCATTTCCGCCCCAAGGTTGGCAAAGCGCCTGACGAATTTGGGAGCGCGGTTCTGATTTATTCCCAGCATGTCCTGCCAGACCAGAACCTGGCCGCTGCAATCCGGCCCCGCTCCTATGCCTATGGTGGGGATTTCCAGTGATTCTGTAATTTTGGCCGCCAGAGGGGAAGGAACACATTCCAGAACAAGGGCAAAAGCTCCGGCATCCTGCACGGCCCTGGCATCTTCCAGAATCTTTCTGGCCGCCGCCATATCCTTGCCCTGCACCTTGTACCCGCCCAAAGCGTTCACAGATTGTGGAGTAAGACCAATATGGCCCATCACAGGGATTGACGCTCGGACAAGAGCCCTTATTTCATCTACAAATTCAGCCCCGCCTTCCAGTTTTACCGCTTCCGCACCGCCTTCTTTTAGCAAGCGGCCGGCATTGGCCAGGGTCTTTTCAACTCCGCACTGAAAACTCATAAAGGGCATGTCACAGACAAGAAGGGCATTCTCAACTGCCCGGGAAACCGCGGCGCAATGCCTTATCATGTCCTCCATTGTAACCGGAATCGTATCCTTGTAGCCAAGCATGACCATACCCAGGGAATCCCCGACAAGGATGGCATTGACTCCGCTTTTATCTATCAGTCGGGCAACGGTATAATCGTAGGCGGTCAGCATGGACAATTTTTCCTTGCCGCGGGCCTGCTGGAAACTTGCGACTGTATTTTTCATTTTGTTCTTTGTCCCCATGCGATGGCCATAAGTAAATGCACCAGTTTGGCCGCGGTGAAATCAGCATGATGAAGACCTGGAATAGGCGCGAGTTCAACCACGTCCATTCCTATAACAGGATGATCATGGGCGCAGGATTCGAGAATGAATTGAGTCTCCTTCCAGCTCATTCCGCCTGGAGAAGGCGTTCCAGTCGCGGGCATCAGGCTGGAATCAAGTCCATCCACGTCAAAACTGATATAAATATTTTTTGGAAAATCATCGGGCAGGGGCTGTTGGGGCAAACCCACGCGAGCCAGAAAATAGGCGTCATAATGAGTGATATTATATCTTTCCCTGACTTTTACTTCTTCCGGAGAAATGTCCCTCACCGCGAACTGGACAAACGGTAGTTCAAGCTCTTCCACGGCCCAGCGCATTACAGTGGCGTGTGACAGGCGGTTTCCCTTATATTCGCTGCGCATATCCGCGTGGGCGTCAAACTGGACAACCCCGAATTTTTCCCCTTTCTTGTCCATCCATAATTTCATGGCCCGCAAGGCACCCAGTGTTATGGTATGTTCTCCTCCCAGAAGCACTGGAATGGCGAAATGCTTTAGAGCGCTGTCAACCCTGGCCTGGACGCGCGCCAGAACCGCATCTATCGATCCCTCGCAATCAATGGGCGGGCTTGTGTATATTCCGCCATCTCCCGGAGAAATGCCGCTCTCGATAGCTTCCAGCTCCTGCGAAGCTTCGAGAATCGCGGACGGGCCTTTTTCAGCACCACGTCCATAACTGACGCTTTTTTCCAGAGGACAAGGAATAATCCAGAAGGCAGCCGTATCCTGGGAAGCCGGCTTATATTCACTTTCAAGAAAAGCTTTTTCCGCCATTGATCATACCCCTGTTATGAAATTTTATTTGTTCGTTCCGTTATGCATGACCTTACAAAATTTCGGCCGCGCAAATCCAGATCCTGTATTGTTTCCCAGATATTTTCTGCAACTTCCGCTATGCCGCCCTTTTTATGATCTTTCCAGTCCGGCAAACTTTCCAGATCCAGGGACTCAAAAGCAGCCACCGCGGAATAAACAAGGCTTGTAATTTCATCAAAACCGCATTGACCATCCAGAAATAAATTCACCGCTTCTTCATTGGCCGCGTTCATTACCACCGCAGCCGGATTTATCTTTTTAGACTCATGATTTTTAATAACCTTGGCAGGCAGATTCAGACTGGCAAAGCGATCCGGATCGATGTTTTCAAAAGTAAGAGTCCCAAGAGACGCAAGATCTGGAGGGGGCAAATGGGGATGGGCGGGA
>CAYNKM010000343.1:0-2428 GCA_964397795.1 uncultured Desulfovibrio sp.
GACTTTTCTTGCTTCTCTGGATTCGCTGCGGGTGAAACTATTTCTAAGTGCCGATTTATAGCCGCACTAATCATTTCCAGATAGGTTTCACCTGGGGATGGTGAAAAAGTATTTTTCTTGCGGGCCTGAAGAGTTTTCCTGACGGCCCGCAATTCAAGTCCGATCCAGATCGAAATTCCTGTCAAAACGCATAAAACTATCAAGAATGTAACTGTCATTTTATTATTCCTTATATTTTGTGCTCTGGTAAATTGTACCTATCAGCGCCTTGTCCACCACCCGAGCAAGCCCAACAAGAAAAAGATCCAGAAGGCGCAAAAAGCCAGACAACACCAGAGAAAAAATTCCAAGTTCATAAGCTACTCTCTGTGGAGATGTATAGGTCCTGGAGCAGGCTCATTCAGTACTTCCCAAAAAGGTATTTTTAAAATGGCACTATATCGTTTAGCAGTCTCAAGAGACATCTGACGGGTCCCGTAATAATGAGATAAAACCGTCCCATATGGGAAACCCTTACTGGCTATATCCGAAGGTGTTAGTCCAAGTGAGTCGAGAAGCTGTCGAAAGTGAGTATTTTTCATAAGATTATTTTATACATTTGTAAAGATTTTTATCAAGTATTTTTTCGCGTGTAAATTTGACAACTGTATAAAAAACTATTGGATATAAATAATGGACATTTATGAATCAGCACTAGATACGCTTAAAAAAGGAATAGATGCCAAATATGATGGGAATCTCACAAGAGCCGCTGAAGCTTTTAAAATACCGTATGTAGAGCTTTATAGTTGGGTAACAGGAAGTAGAAGGCCAACTTTGTCAAAACTGGCTCCAGTTTTAGACATATTAGGCGCAAAAATTGTTCTGCCGGAAGCATCACAAAAAGAAATCAAGTTGGTAAAAGCATATATTTCCGAGCCTACTTTACCTCCTCCCCAGCAAGAAGATTTTGTCGCAGCTCCTGTTCTTGGCGAGGTTGGCGCAGGACCAGGAATTGTGCCAGAAGAAGAGTTAAAGGGCTGGTTAATGGTGGATAGAAATGCAATAGGAGGAAGAGGATTACATAACCTGATAGCCGTTGAGATTGCGCCTCGTTCTGTTTCCATGCGTCCTACGTTGAATCCTGGGGATATAGTCCTTGTGGACAGGGATGACACTTCTATAAGCAGGGATGGAAATATTATGCTTGTTAGAGATCCGCTTGATCATAGCGGCATGATTAAACGCGTAAGTGTCCGGGAAGATAAGAGGGATGCGCGAATTACCTTTTACTCGGATAATGCCAGCCAGTATCCTCCATTGGTTTATAGTCTTATGGATGACTTTGACGGTGAATGGGGCAAGGCTATTGTGGGTAAGGTAATCTGGGCATGGACAGATATGCGAGGAAAATAGGGGATAAAGGTTAATAAAGTGGTGTCGGTAAAAATCCGGCAAAATAAAAGCTCTGCGTGATAAATTACATTCAATCCCCTGATGGATGCAATATTATTTTCATAACCAATCCCTGGAATAAACAAAATGAAAAATGAACTTGTCAATCTTGGCGCAATTAAAGCCATGCGTAATGTGGACGGGAGTTTGCTCCCAGACTCATTTTGCTCCCAATGTGAACATATAATGATACCTGAACCAGACTATAACTCCATGTTACCGCATCTTTGCAGATATGTTTGTCCAGCGTGCGGATATGAGATTAGAAAAGAGCAAGCTGATAAGGTGCGTGACATATTCAGAAGATCGCACTACAGGCGATAGCGTATGAAGTTGCAATCGGAAGCTTATTAAAATTCACAACTTCATATCGACCGAGTCTATCGAGTAGATACTCTACTTCATCTAATTGGCCTATGTAGGCAATTTTCAGCAGTCCTTGCGAAAGTGCATCACGCATTTGTAGGAATATGCATGAGGCCTGATTCACATACCTGCTCTTGTCTTTGGCTATTATACATTCGTCAAACGGATTCACCTTTCCCGATTTTTCTCCCCAACGGAAAATCCACTCTCTTTCCTTACCTATTGCCCCTTCTTTAACGGAAATTGAATTGCTTATTAATTCACCGGAATCAGCAACATAGGTAAATCGGCCTTTAACACAATAACGGTCGTTGTTGATAAAGGTAGATATAACATGTGGATTTAAGTGTATCTTTTTCAAAAGACCGTAGGGAAATAATTTTTTATAACCCCCTTCCAGGCACTGTTTGCCACTTATATGGGTGATCCAATCCCGCTCCTTTATTACCTTTTCATACTTCATGCCTGTAACCGGTTGAGAAATCGCCACTCGCATGATTACTTCCTTTTTTTCAGCCTAACTAAAGCTTTTTCTTTTCATACCTGCTTTTTCATTTCTCTACCTGCCTTAACCTTTTCGGGATAAAGCCTCATAGACTAAATTTTTTTAAGATTTTTTTATACAAAA
>CAYNKM010000344.1:0-2422 GCA_964397795.1 uncultured Desulfovibrio sp.
TGGCGGATCCGGCGGACAAAGTTCTGTTTCTCTCGGTATAGAGATTTATGATGTGAAATCTGGAAACATGATTTGGCAATTGGCTCAAGGCGGCCTTATGGATGCCCAAAAGAAACATGATTTTTATCTTTTTGAAATTACCGAGCGTAATCCGGCCGATCCTTCTGGCCTTATCACCCGCACGCTTGCCTGGGATATGGGCAATGTGGTCAAGAAATGGGTAAATCCCTATGCGGGAAACGACAAGAGCTCCATTTGGGATGATATAACCGGTAACAAGGCATTCTAAAATCATTAAAATAACGCTGTTAAAATTATGTGTTGTTTTTCTGGGGGATGACAACTTTTCCCCGCAAGGGGGATGCCGCGTCCGTAAGGCGGCCCTGCCGCCAACGGCTGCGCAATGTGAACAAAAAAGTTTTACCCTCAAGGGATACGCCGTATCCGTAACCAGCAAGGCTGCTAACAGCTACGCGGTCTCCCCAGACCCCCTTTTTCAAAAAACTTTAATATTACAGGATAAAATATATTGAAAAAATCATGTTTGCACTTAAAAACTTTTTTATCATCAATAGATGATTATAACAAAGCGTTTATTCTTATAGACAAATTTTTAAAGCCGGAAGTCACCTTTCAGGACACTTCACCAAACACGCCCAAGCCGTTTATTTTGACCCGGGACTGTCAACTGGCCTTTTCTTGCTGTTGTTCCTTTTGTTCCTGTCCTTCCTGGGCTTTTCTGGCTTCATATTTGGCTACAGCTTCCTGAATATCGCCAACCATATAGAAGTCACTTTCCGCAAGGTGATCATATTTGCCATCCAGAATATCCTTGAAGCCCTGAATCGTATCTTCCAGTTTTACATACTTTCCTGGAGTGCCGGTGAAGGTTTCGGCAACATGGAAGGGCTGGGACAAGAATCTCTGGATACGCCTTGCGCGTGAAACGGTAAGTTTATCCTCGTCTGAAAGCTCATCCATGCCCAGAATGGCGATAATATCCTGAAGTTCCTTATATTTCTGAAGCACTTCCTGCACGCGTCTGGCGACAGAGTAATGCTCCTGACCCACTGTATTAGGATCAAGAATTCTTGATGTCGAATCCAGTGGATCAACAGCGGGATAAATGCCAAGTTCCGCAATCTGGCGGGAAAGAACCAAAGTACCGTCAAGATGCGAGAATGTGGTCGCTGGCGCCGGATCTGTAAGGTCGTCCGCCGGCACATATACCGCCTGAACGGAGGTGATTGAACCGTCCTTTGTGGAGGTGATTCTTTCCTGAAGCGCACCAAGGTCTGTTCCCAGTGTGGGCTGGTAACCAACTGCCGAAGGCATGCGACCCAGAAGTGCTGAAACTTCAGAACCAGCCTGGGTAAAACGGAAAATATTGTCTATGAAGAGAAGCACGTCCTGCTTTTCCTCATCCCTGAAGTATTCGGCACAAGCAAGGGCAGTCAGCGCGACCCTTGCGCGCGCCCCCGGAGGCTCGTTCATCTGGCCATAGACAAGTGTCGCCCTTTCCAGAACGCCAGCATCCTGTAATTCATGATACAGGTCATTACCTTCCCTGGTGCGTTCTCCAACGCCCGCGAAAACGGAAGAACCGCCATGCTGTTTGGCAATATTATTAATCATTTCCATTAGAATGACTGTCTTGCCAACACCGGCCCCGCCAAACAGACCCATCTTTCCGCCCTTGGGAAACGGAACCAGCAGATCCACAACCTTGATGCCCGTTTCCAGAAGCTCCACATTGGTATTCTGATCTGTAAATTTGGGAGCTTCCCTGTGGATCGGATAATACTTGTCTGTTTCAATAGCTCCCAGTTCATCCACAGGCTTGCCAATAACATTGAGAATACGCCCGACTGAAGCCTTGCCCACCGGCACCATGATCGGCTTTCCGGTATCAATGGCTTCCATGCCGCGCACCAGACCTTCGGTGGCGTCCATCGCGATTGTGCGCACAATCCTGTCGCCAAGATGCTGGGCCACTTCACATACCAGTTCTGGCGCGTCCTGGTTATTGGGGTTTTTGATTTCCAGCGCGGAGAGAATTTCCGGTAACTGTCCCTCAGGAAACTCCACGTCAACGACAGCGCCGATTACCTGGACCACTTTGCCTTTATTTTCACTCATTTGCGCTCCCCGGTTTATTACCTGGTCTGCATTTATCCGGCCTGACCGCCAGGCCTAACCATTCAGCGCTTCCGCTCCGCCAACAATATCGATAAGCTCGCTTGTAATGGCAGCCTGTCTGGTTTTATTATATAACAAGGTAAGGGAATTTATAAGATCATTGCAGTTGCGGGTCGCATTGTCCATCGCGGCCATACGCGCCGCATGCTCGCTTGCCGAAGTATCGAGAAGCGCGCGGAAAACCTGCACATTGATATATCTGGGCAGAAGATCCTCCAGAAGC
>CAYNKM010000345.1:0-2419 GCA_964397795.1 uncultured Desulfovibrio sp.
ACTTTTCCCTGCTGCTTTCTGTAAAACTGAACAATATTGCCGTTTTTATTCTACCTGTCTCTTCCAGACATTTTAAAATATCCATAAAGGTTTTATACGTTTTTATTATGACGAGAGGTCCAGGGTTGAAAAGCTCCTCTTTCAGTTTATTTATGGGAAGAGTTCCCGGTATTATTTTGAAAATCTGATTGCCATAACCAAGGGGAATAGACATTCTGGCCGCGGAAGCTTGCCAGGAAGAAATACCAGGAATAATTTCAATATGAAGATCCGGTCTGATTTGGAGAATTTCCTTGAGAAAATAAATAAATGTGCTGTAAAAGAGGGGGTCTCCCAGGGTAAGGAAAGCGGCCTTCAACCCCCTGTCCAATTCAAGAGACGCTCTGTTGGCAGCCTGTTTCCATGCGCTTTTGAGGACTTTCCTGTCATGGGTCATTGGAAAATCCAGACGAATTGGGCGGACGGAATCTGGTAAAAATTCCCTAACAATTTCCAGACATAACGAATAATCATTTTTGGGAGAATGAGGGGCGAGGATTATATCTATTTTTTTAAGAACATTGATTGCCCGCAATGTAAGCAAATCCGGAGAGCCAGGCCCCACGCCTATTCCATATAAAGTTCCTGAACTCATTTATTTTCTCTATTTGGAAACAAAAAAGAGTTTAATTGTTCAGCCGCGTCAATGCTTTGGGGACCCGGGCGGGCAAATTTGCCCTCATCCACGACCAGAACCATTTTTGCGGCTCGAAGTTTATCAAGATTTTTTCTTTGCGTCAGATTTCCCCCATCAGGATTCATTGGTCCTTTCTGAATTATGTAAACGTCTGGATCCCTTATAAAAAGGACTTCCTCGTTTATCCGGACAAGCTTTTTAGGAATATCTATTATATTATCCCCTCCTGCAAGCTTGATAATTTCATTTATGATTCCTTTTGAGCCTGCGGCAAGAAGGTTGGGATATCTGGCTTCATAGAAAACTTTTGGCCTGTATTGATGTTTCCTGTCAGACAGAATCTTCAATCTGTTTTTCCATTCCGCTATCAACTCCCCGGCCCGATCTTCCCGGTTCAGAATTTTCCCCAGTTTTTCAGTCATGCTAAAGAGGTCTTCAAATGTATCAATCTGGAAAACCAGTACCGGAATATTTCGCTCCCTGAAGAAATCAAGGTTTCGCAATGATTCGCTTCTTCCCTTTAACTGGATAATCAAATCCGGATTTTGAGCCATTATTAATTCCGGGTTGGGCTGCATATGAGTGCCTATGGAAGGCAAATGCTTGATAGGTTCAAGATCGGCGTCTGCCCTGGTTCTTGCAGCTATTGAATCCTGTGCGCCCAAGGCGATCAGGATTTCATTTATCGCTCCATATAAAGCGATTATTCTCATAGGTGGTTTATGAAAACTGGAATTCTGTTGAAGTGAATCCGTTATTGTAACAGTGTTAGCATAGTATGAATCTGCGTATGAGTTATCTGAAAAGAGAATTATGAAGAGCAGGGGGATTGACAAGATGAGGATACATCTGGGGTAGATCAAAATCCGGATGCCGTAATATGCCAATTTCCATGTCATACAACAAGCCAAGATTTTCTGAAGTGAAAACATCCTTAACCTTTCCTGAAAATTTAATTTGACCATCCTTTAGTCCCAAAATGTGGGTCGCAAAAAGAGCCGCCAGATTACAGTCATGAACAACCGCCATGATCGCTCTGGAGGAAGATACCAAGGAAGACAGTAAACTGAAAGTTTCTATTGTCCAGGCTGGATCCATCGAAGAACTGATTTCATCCAGAGCCATAATAGCAGGGGCGGAATCATGAATCTGGCAAAGCGCCTGGGCAAGAATGACCCGTTGCCATTCTCCTCCCGAAAGATATTGAAGCTTGTGTTCAGCCATAGATTCAACGCCGCATAATTTCATACTACGACTGGATATGGAATAATCGTCCTGATTAAAAAAACCCAGATAACCAAGCCAGGGATAACGTCCAAGTAGAACATATTCCAGAACTGTCAAATTTTCTGGACGAAATGGATTTTGCAGGGTAACCGCCAGCTTCCTTGCCAATTGTTTTGTTGGGAATGTTTTTATTTCCCGAGAAAATATTTTTATGGAACCTGAATAATTTTTTATTCCTCTGGACAGACATTTTAAAAGGGTTGATTTACCGCTTCCATTTGGGCCAATTATCGCCAGAAACTGGCCGGGAAAGATCCGCAGGTTTATTTTTTTAAGAGAAAATCCATTTTTATAACCCAGTTCAAGATTCTTGGCAGAAAGAAGGGGAGATACGGTTGGGTTCATTGCTTTTTCCAGACCAGAAAAGCAAAAAAGGGCCCGCCAGCCAGAGCGGTAATTACGCCTACAGGCAATTCCTGACCTCCATCCAGAATAACGCGGGACAGACAATCCGCC
>CAYNKM010000346.1:0-2410 GCA_964397795.1 uncultured Desulfovibrio sp.
CCTGAAAACGGGAGAAAAAAATGGCAGCAAATTATGTATGCAATGTATGCGGTTATGAATATGATCCTGAAGAACATGACGGGGTCGCATTTGAAGATCTGCCCGATGACTGGACTTGCCCTGTCTGCGGCGTATCCAAGGATCAGTTCTATAAGATGTAATAATTCCATCTGACACTGCACCGTAGTGTTCCAATCTTTGTCTTATCAAGTTTTATTACCCCGTGCTGGCAGTCAGAACGGGGTTTTTTAGTATTGGTAAAACTTAATTATCAGGGAGTTTTTAATGCAGCCGGTTGAACTTAAGAAGGATATATTTTGGGTAGGCGTTGTAGAATTCGATCATCGCGATTTTCATGGTTATTCCCGCTGTCCCGATGGCACTACCAGTAACGCGTATGTCATCAAGGACGATAAAAATGTGTTGATTGATACTGTGCCTCCTGGAAGGGCGGATACGCTGCTTTGGCGTTTATCACAGGTAATGAAACCTGAGGATATAGATTACATCATTTGCAATCATATGGAGCTGGATCATCAAGGCAGTCTGGAAGAAATTGTGAATGTCTGCAAGCCGGAAAAGATCTTTGTTTCTGATCTCGGCCTAAAATCCATGGCAGGCTATTATGGACTGAAAGACTGGCCCATAGTTGCGCTGAAAACCGGCGAAACGCTTGATACTGGACACAGAACAATCATATTCCAGGAAACAAGAATGCTGCACTGGCCGGACAGCATGGTCGCATATGTTCCAAAAGACAGAGTATTATTCAGTAATGATATTTTTGGACAGAATATTGCCAGCACCGAGCGTTTTACGGATCAATTCTCCGACAGGGCCGAATTTATTCACCGTATCAAGGAATATTTTTATAATATTATTTTACCTTACTCCCCTGTTGTGCTTAAAACTCTTCCGGCAGTTGAAAAACTTGATTTGGATATGGTGGCTCCTGACCATGGCCTTATCCATAGAGGCGAGGATGCCGTCAAGTTCATGATAGATACGTATCGTAAGCTTGCGGAACAGAAGCCGCAACAGCAGGCATTGATCTTTTTTGATACCATGTGGAAATCAACAGAGAAGATGGCCTACGCCATTTGCGATGGTCTGGCAGATAATGGCGTGCCAACCAGAATTATGGGAGTAAAGGAAAATCATCACAGCGCCATTATGACCCAGCTGGCTGACTGTGGAGCCGTCATTTGCGGATCTCCCACGCACAATAACGGTTTAATGCCGCTTGTTGCCGCCATGCTTTGTTATATGGGCGGATTGAAACCTCTGAATAGGGTAGGGGGCGCGTTTGGTTCCTGCGGATGGTCAGGCGAGTCTCCGCGTCAAATTCAGGAGCGTCTGGCAGCCATGAAGATGGATATGCCGGCCGATCCCTTGCGCTGTTTCTGGGCTCCAAGTGATGAAGTTTACAAGCAATGTAATGAAATGGGAAAAAAGATAGCGGAAGCCCTCAAGAAGAAATGCCAGGAAGCCGGATAAATATAACTTCTTAAAAAATTATTAAATAAAAAGAGCGGAATCATTATGGATTCCGCTCTTCTTTTATTGATAGCTATTCTGGATTAATCGCGTTTTTCCCTTTTGCCCTTGTAGTGATCTTTACCACCTTTGCCGCCTTTACCGCCTTTTCCATCTTTACGATCCATGAGCTGGGGAGGGAGACCTTCCTTAACCAGCTGCTGACGGAGATCGAAACGGTTCAAGAGCAATTTTCCCTGTAGGACGCCAATTTCTGTGCAAAGTGTTTCAGCCTGGGCGCGATCTGGATTATTGCTTTCCATTAGCTGTTTCAGCTGGGCCTTTTTTTCTTTAAGAGCCTCTCTGGTGTCGGACGTGGCTTCCCTGTTTTGGGAGAAGATCGTTTTCGCCTTTTCCTTCTGTTCGGCGGTAAGCTGAATTTCGGGACGCCCTTCTCCTTTTTCGCCTTTTGCCTGGGCAAAATCACAAGTCATAAAAGAAAGGCCAAGCAGTAAAGCCAGAGAAAAAATTACCGGTCTGAAAGATAAATTGGACATTCAATACTCCGTGTTGAGGTTGCAATTCAGCGTCCACATCCGCCATGAGGTCCATGCGGTCCGCTATTTCCGCCATGATGGCTTATTCCTGTGTCACAGGACAGATCGGGATGGACGCTTTCTGCCTGGACATAAAAAGTGGAAACAAAAAACATAAGTAAAAATAGAAATGGGTGCTGTGTGCGCTTATGGCGCTCCAGATTGGCGGGCTCCATGGAGAGGGCCTGGCCCCGCTCCAGTCCGGCAACGCCCATCAGCTCCACCTTGCGCTTGCCCTCGCGCTCGGCCTTGCAGCACTCGCACTGGCAGGTCTCCTTGTAGTTCTCGGGCTCGGTGTAGGTGGTGATGACGCCCTCGTAGTTGCGGAGGATGACCTT
>CAYNKM010000347.1:0-2410 GCA_964397795.1 uncultured Desulfovibrio sp.
AGCGGATTTGGCCACCTTGCGGGCGTCCGAGTCAGATTCGAGAAGCGGACGGCCAAGATACACGGCATCAAACTTTTCTGGATTTTTAGAGACATAGAGCAGGGCGGATCTGGCCAGGCCCGTAAATTCCGCTCCGGCCGTTATATGTAGAGACTGGATAATGACGGTTTTTGCGCCCTCTGCTGCGAGCTTGTCGAGGCCCTCCGCAATGGAGCCCATTTGCCACCCCTTGTCGCGAGCCTTTTTGCGAATTTTCTGGGAGGTAAAGGCCCAGGCTATGGGCGAGTCCGGAAAGGCCTTCTCATAGGCCTTTTCCACACTGTCGTAAGCTTTTTGGGCAGATGGGAGTGAAGTTCCGAAAGCGGCTAGAAGGATCCCTGTTTTGGCCCAGGAGGGAGACGCGAAAAGGAGAAAAAAGATCAGGGAAAAAACAGATACTATATGCATAAAAGCCTCCTCAATGACGCGTTGAAGGGGGGAGTAAAGATGGTAGTCGGACTTCGGGAAAATCCCGTCACCGTAGCGCGACTGTTTCCGAATCTCACGGAATTTACCGGTTGGCGCGATAAAGCGCGTTGTTATTCAGATAACAGGACAAGGCTTCCAGGTCAATATGTCAGGACGGACGTTTTGCAGGGATGACGCGCCTGAATCTGAAACAGGCATTTAAGGCAGAAAGGCATCATGTAAATTTCATAATCTGGTTTTCTGAAAGAGATGTCGCCCACGGATAAAACTTTAGGCGATTGTGACGGGAAATAACAAATAGCAAGATTGTATCTTGAAAAGGATAAAATTTTGGGCTAATTTATTCAATTGAAAAGCCGATGCATTATTTTGCATAACAAAGCGGTTTTAGAGCCGCTATCAGGAGGATGGAATGTCACAACAATCTGATGTTGTAGTTGATCGCTCTAAAGCTCAATGGTCAGATCTTTATACCAAAGAAGATTATTGGGCAATCTGGGTAGGGTTTTTTTGTATTGCCGTAGCCATGTTTCTTGTATTTGGCAACAGGGGTGAGCTTGAAACAAAATACAATGAATATGCTACTGTAATAAAGGCTGAAGCGGCAAAACCTATCAAGACAATTCAATGGTATAACGCGACCGCGGCTCAAAAAGCTTTGCAGGGTCAGAAACTTCCGGTAGTGGAAGGCCTAATCAACTGGTTAAAAACTCCCGCTCGCTGGCAATCCAACCCAATGCAGTCTCTTGTTCTTTCAAAAGAAGACGCGGATGCCAAGAATGCGGCTATTCAGCCAGATGTGGATAAAGCCAAGGCCGCGGAAGCCGCAGCGCTGGCTGCAGCGACGGAAGCCCAGACTCTTGCGGAACAGGCTTCATTTAATGATACAGCCTTAAACGAACAGGCTTCCACCGCCATAGCCGCATGGCAAACAGCCAAGGCGGATACCGCCAAGATTTCGGGAAAACTGGTAAAACCATTTAATCGAATTCCCACGCTTATTGGTCTGGGCATCGCTTTGGGCATACTTGTTTCAATTGGCGCGGGATTTATGGGCTTTAATGTTGTCCGGTTTTTCCTGGCTTTCCTTTGCGTGTATGTGCTTTGTATTCTGGCAAATATCCTGGGTAATCAGGTTACCATGCGCAAGTATGGGGTAAACGCGGAAATATGGTCCATAGCAATAGGCATGATTATCGCCAATACGGTTGGGACTCCCAATTTTATCAAGGATGGAGCTCAGGTAGAATATTACATTAAAGCTGGTTTAGTGCTTTTGGGCGCTGAAGTCCTCTTCCATAAAATCATGGCCATCGGTATTCCCGGCATTTTCGTAGCCTGGGTTGTCACCCCAATCGTATTGATAAGCACATTTATTTTTGGCCAGAAAGTGCTTAAAATGCCTTCTAAAACACTCAACATTGTTATTTCCGCGGATATGTCAGTTTGCGGAACTTCAGCCGCCATCGCGACTGCTGCTGCATGCCGGGCCAAAAAAGAGGAGCTTACCCTTTCTATTGGTCTTTCCCTCACCTTTACCGCAATCATGATGATAGCCATGCCCGCCTTTATCAAGGCTGTCAATATGCCTGAAATCCTGGGCGGCGCGTGGATTGGCGGTACTGTTGATGCGACTGGCGCTGTTGCCGCGGCAGGCGCCTTTATCGGTCCCAAAGCCCTGCAGGTAGCCGCAACAGTAAAAATGATTCAGAACGTTCTCATAGGCGTAACAGCTTTCTGTGTCGCGCTATACTGGACAACCAAGGTTGACGTTGGCGAAAAAGATACTGTAGGCCTTGGCGCAATCTGGGATCGTTTCCCCAAATTTGTCATAGGCTTCCTTACCGTTTCAGTTATTCTTTCCATAATAAGCGCCAATCTGGGAGCCGACTATTCAAAAATGCTTGTTGACAATGGCGTTCTCAAGGTTTCAGTTCCCCTG
>CAYNKM010000348.1:0-2404 GCA_964397795.1 uncultured Desulfovibrio sp.
AAGGGATGGAAGCCGTGAAATTCAAGAATGTCCAGGACCAGGGTAGTGGCGGTAATTCCATCCACATCATAATCTCCCCATATGGCAAATTTTTTGCCCTGCATGAGATAATCGGTAATAACCCGCGCGGTTTCGGGGATTAAAGGCCAGGCGCGGGGATGGGTCAGCCTTGCGGGGGAAGGGGAAAGGTATTTTTCAATTTCATCCCGACTTTGCAAACCCCTGTTCCACAGAAGCTCAAGAAAACGGGGAGTAATTTCCAGTTCCTCACTTAAATTGGCCGGAGGAGTCCCGTTTCCGCTTTTTCTGTAAACCCATTCTTTCATAACCTGGAATATTCTCCTGAAAAGTCGGGAACAAACCTGTCAGACATTGTTTTCCCCTTTTGGTTCGAGCAGTGCCGGATCAACATAGTATAGAAGCAGGTCTTTCGCGGTTTCCTGTTTGTCATCGGGAATAAGGCCTTTTGTCTGCATCCAGTTCAAGAATTTAAGGGACATTTGATGTTGGGGATTCAGCTCAAGCGCCTTGAAAAGACTGTCAAGACAGCTGTTAATGTCTTTTATTTCCAGAAGAGCCCTGGCCAGATTCATATGCAGATTTTCATCATTCGGACTTAATTCCAGAGCCCGTCTGTAATACTCCACAGCCTGCTCAAACATCTTGCTCTTGCGCAAATTTATGCCAAATTCATTAAATAAATGTTTGTGTTCGGCCTCAAACGCGCTATCAAGTTTTACAAGCCTTTCAAAGATATTTTCAGCCTTTTCAACTTCCCCCCTTTCCATATAGGTCAGGCCTATTCCAAAATTGGCGCGGACGTTTTCTTCATCCACTTTCAGGGCGCGGGAATATTCATATTCCGCCGCAAATGTTTCCCCCTTTTCACGGTGGTTATCGCCGTTATTTACCGCCTTGTTCATTTCGCGCATCGCGGGAAAAACAGACATCTGATAAAATTCGGGTTCAGGGGAAAATTTGGCCACCAGCT
Organism: uncultured Desulfovibrio sp.; assembly: GCA_964397795.1. Lineage (GTDB taxonomy): Bacteria > Desulfobacterota > Desulfovibrionia > Desulfovibrionales > Desulfovibrionaceae > Desulfovibrio. Next base: position 992 of record CAYNKM010000348.1, read on the forward strand.
CATCCATGGTGATTTTACGTTTTGGGCCGCTGGGCACATAGTTGGGATTTAGCGGCTGGCATTCAATTTCATCGCCATGCTGTTCAACAAACCAGAATGTTTTCTGTACAGTTTTTCTTGTGGTTGTGCCTGTTCCAACTTTCCGAATTTCCTGGGTTGAAAAAACTCCCTTTATATCTCTTCTAGCATCCTGATTTCCCAAGGCAGCCATAGATAATTCCCCTGTTTATATTTCCTGTTCTTATATATTGTTCATTTCTGCAAGAATTGATTCCGCCGCTTTTTGGGGGTTATCCGCCGCGATAACCGGCCTCCCCACTACCAGAAAATCCGCCCCGGCCGAAACCGCATGGGCTGGAGTCACAACCCTGCGCTGATCTCCCTTCTCGTAATTAACAGGCCTGATGCCCGGACATAAGCATTGTAAATCCGGGTGAAGCCTCTTTATTTCACCCACATCAAGCCCGGAACAGACTATGCCCGGCAAACCCCATTCTGCAGCGAGAGAGGCAAGCTCAAGGGAATAATGACTGGCAGGTATTTTAAGTCCAGGGAGATCTCCCCCTGCAAAGCTTGTCAGGACAGTCACGCCAAAAATTAAAAGTTTTCCGTTCGAATATTCCTTTCCCGATTTTAAAGCCGCCTCGCACATTCTCTCTCCGCCCTGACAATGTACCGTAAGGAGATCCACATCAAGGGAGCACGCGCTGCGCACGCCATTGGCGACAGTATTGGGAATATCGAAAAATTTCAGATCCAGAAAAACTTTAAAGCCCATATCTTTCAAATTTTTAACAACGGAGGGACCATGGGCGACAAAGAGTTCCAGCCCAACCTTAAACCAGTTTACAATGCCCTTAAGGGAGGATGCAAGTTTGACAGCCTTATTTTCATTTTCCACGTCAAGCGCGATAACCAGCTCGGCCATCGGGTATCTCCTTTTCCTAAAAAAGAAGGGAATTTAATGTATCCACCTGTCTGTAAGGGGAAAGGGAGGCGGCAATATAGGCTGAACGCAAACAGGCGTAGGCTTCCTCAAGTATGTCGTTTATAATTAAAACATTATACCAGTAGGCCTGATACAATTCCAGGCGAGCGTTATTCAGGCGGCGAATTATACTTTCTTCAGAATCGGCGCCGCGTTTGCGAAGCCGGTTTTCCAGTTCTTTCATACTGGGTGGAATAATAAAAATAAAAAAGGTTTCCGGCAGATTGCCCCTGATTTGCGCCGCTCCCTGAACATCAACATCGAGCAGAATACTGTAACCCTTTTGGAGCTGCTCTTTAAGGGGATTTAGCGGTGTGCCGTAAAAGTGGTCGTGAACCCTGGCCCATTCGGCAAATTCTCCCTTATCCCGTTTGGCAATGAAGGCCTGTTCGGATATAAATATATAGTCTTTGCCGTCAACCTCA
>CAYNKM010000349.1:0-2404 GCA_964397795.1 uncultured Desulfovibrio sp.
TTCAAAAAACTTTATTTATTTTTATATAACTTCTTGAAAAAATTGTATTTTATAATACGCTAAAGCCTTCTTTGGTATCAACAAGCGATTTTAATAGAGCAAAAATTTTTTATGAGGAAAAAAGGCATAACGCTCACGTCAAGCCGCATACATCGCGTTAAAAGAATTATTTCACGAATCTGTAATATCTGATAGCCATTTTGATAAACTTATATATTTTATTTAATCAAGCCCAATAGCTTTGCCAATCTTACTGGCGGTCTTTTTTATTTTATCAAAAATGCCTTCTTCGGCGGCTTCTTCAAATTCATGTAAAAGCTCTTTTTGGCGATCCGACAGATTTGTTGGAGTAAGCACCTTAACCTGAACCAGTAAATCTCCCCGTCTTTTCTTGTCGCCTGGATATGGCATGCCTTCCCCTTGTAGGCGGAGAAAAGAACCGCTTTGAATACCGGCAGGTATCGCCAGGGCCAGATTGCCGTTTAAGCCTGGGATTTCAACCTTATGGCCCAACGCGGCTTGAACAAAGCTTATTTCCTGCTTATAAATCAGATCTGGTCCTTCCCTCTTCCAGCGTGGGTCTTCTTCAACGCTCAAAAGAACATAGAGATCGCCTGGAGCTCCTCCATTAATCCCGGGTTCTCCCTCATGGCGAATGCGCAGGCGCGTGCCGTTGTCAACCCCTGCCGGAACATGAACCGTTATTTCACGTTCGTCATCAACCAGGCCGCCACCCATGCATTTTGGGCAAGGACGGGAAATGGTTTTACCTGAACCATGACAGGAAGGACAAGGCATGGCAATCTGGAAAAATCCCTGACTTCGCCGCACCTGGCCTGTTCCGCGGCAATTGGAGCAGGTTGTGGTTGAACTTCCAGGGGCGGCGCCACTTCCCTTGCAATCCGGACATGTGGAACGACGGGGAAGTTTCAGGTCAATATCAGAACCTTTTGCGGCCTGCATGAAAGAAATCTGCAAATGATACTGAAGATCCGCACCCGTCTCCTGACGAGGCCCACCGGTGGCGCCAAAGCCAAACAAATCGCCAAAGATGTCACTGAAATGAGAAAAGATGTCTTCCGCGCTGCCAAAACCAGGGCCAGCTGGTCCATGCTGGAAAGAAGAATGACCAAAACGGTCATAGCGGGCTCTCTTTTCCGGATCCCTCAATACCTCATATGCTTCCGCGGCTTCCTTGAATTTAAATTCCGCCTGCGGATCATTAGGATTTCGGTCAGGATGATAGCGCATGGCCATTTTGCGGTAGGCGCTCCTGATTTCTTCCTCACTTGCTGAACGGCTAACGTTCAGAATTTCATAATAATCTCGATCACTCATATAACGCGAAAAGGTTTTGGATTAAAAAATGCCAAATCAAGATGATTCAGTTTTCTTCCGGATTTTTTGGATTGTACAAGGATTTGTCATCCGGCTGAATTTTGCCGGCTGCTATCTCTCTCAAGGCAGTGACCACTTCCTTGTTTTTACTGTCTATAAGAGGTTCGTAACCTTCCCTATACTGGCGAACCCGTTTAATAGCCATCTGGACAAGCAAAAAGCGGTTATCAACTCTTTCCTGACAATCTTCAACTGTAATCCTGGCCATGATCCCTCCGGATATTTAAAGATTGGCCTCTTTTGAATATAAGATCATAAAAAAGGATGTAAAGAGAAAGGTTTCTGTGACTGAATTTGATATTTTAATAATTATAAATTAAAAATATTAATATAAAGCACAAAACGGGTCAAGAATTAAATGTATATTATAGGAAGTTATTTCCTGTCGGCGAGAAGATCGTAATGGGAAATAGTTCATAAAATTTAATTTTTTTATCAAGAGGAAAGTGGATGAGCCGCAAGAAATATTCTTTTGCCCAGCAATCTTGTATAAAAAAAGCTGGTTTATTGATGCAAAGGTCAGGCGCGCTCTGGCCCGGGTGCAGGATTGGGGTTGCCGTTTCAGGAGGAGCGGACAGTTTAACCTTATTAAAAGTAATGAAAATCCGGCAGGGGGTAACACCTTTTAAATTTGAGATTATGGGCATACATATCAACGCGGGTTTTAATAGGGCGGATCATGCGGGTCTTATGGATTGGTTTGCGAAGGAGGGCGTAAGCGGTCACATAGAAATAGCGAATTTTGGGCCGGAGGCTTATTCTCAAATCAACACAAGCAATTCAGTTTGCTTTTACTGCGCGAGGCAGAGGCGAAAACGGCTTTTTGAATTATGCAAAAAATATAATTTAGATTACATATCTGCTGCTCGTGCTGGAATGTTACATGATTTATTTCTATATGATTGGCATTATAGGGAAAATAACAGAAAAGGATTACATGCTTTTACACATGGAAAAACTGCTTTTGAAAATGCAGCTAATTTATTTGATTTAAATGAAAAGGAAA
>CAYNKM010000350.1:0-2401 GCA_964397795.1 uncultured Desulfovibrio sp.
AGGTAAAAGCGGTTCTTGCACTTTAATATCGGTTCTTTTTCCAAGCATATCCTTTATCAGCTGTGAACTTTCCTTATCTGTCAATCCATGTTTTGTATTTTGGTAGAGGAATGTTCTAGCTAACGGTTTTTGCACCAGTCCTTGCACCCGCATGGATCCAAGAGTAGCTGATGGACCAGCCGCCAATCCAACTCCGAGCGATTCCCCTATTGATTTTTCCTTTTTCGCATCTTCTACAATCTTTTTACCCAATTTAGTAATCAATTCCGTTCACCCCCAATTCAAACTCCCTAAATATTGCTCACTTGCTCTCCATCCTTTGCACCTCCAAAAATCAAAAAAATCTCCCTCCCATATTGTTATAAGAAAGTAACTAGAAACATATAGGAGGCTTGAATGGAATATCTTCCACCAATGGTTCCTCTACCTAGACCGGCTCCAGGCTAGTTTTGTCTGGGGCCGGTAAATTTCTCTGGTAGAGATTGGCAATCCCTTTCATCAACTTTTTGGGCAGGCCCAGCAAAAACTGGGTTTGCCTACCGTGGAGGACACAATGCGTACAAACAAGCTTGAAAGACGTTACAACCTGGTAAAGAAAGAACTTCAATCCCTGCTTTCCAAAATGAGAAGCCTTTCTACCCGGGAGATAGAACGCCTGGAAGAACTGGAGGCCGCAATGTTTGAACTTGAGCGCTGGCTACTGGAAGACCGGCTACTCTATGCCAATTAACCTTTTGTCCTGGCGAGGCCCCAATCATAATGAAAGCATTGGACAAAATAAAAACCCTATGCTACTTTATTTATAGAAGCCCCTCTCTATGGGCATTTATCCGCTTCTCGACAGGCTTTCTGGACAAGCTGGGAGTTGGTTCAATTCTTGTAAGCTTCTTCCAGGATAGTGCTGAAGGTTTATACTTGGGTAGCATATGCTATATAGTAGGAGCGCTACTACATATTCTGGATACCCGTAGAAAATAGGAGAAAATATGAGCGTATGGGGGTTAGGCTGGATAATTGTTGGTTGCATCAGCGTTCTTTCCCTTGGAGCCGCATTTATTGCAATACGCAGGGAAAATAAAAAATAGATAGAGCACTACCAATCCATTGATTCATCTATGCTAACAGATTTTCAATAATCTGATTTGGCATATTTCTGATTTCAGCATCATTTATGTTTCATCTCCCATAATTGTATCATCGAGAATATCATCGGAAAGGTTTAAATAAAAAGAGACGTCACCTCCGTCTCTTTTTTAGCCTATTCAATTTTTTTCATACGTATTTACTGGCCTGGCTTTTGAAGTCCTTCAGAGCCTACTGGAAGAGGTGGAAACTGATCTGATAAATGCCTATCCTGATTGTCCTTGCAATAAACAACCTCAAATCTGGGATAAGCTTTTTTAAACCATTGTTCATAAGCATTAAATAAATCTTCCAGTAAAAGCGCTTCGCTTTTTAAAATGGGAATGATGGTATAGGTTCCGTTGCTTTCCTTTATAATCCGCATTTATTTTTCTCCTAATACCTGCTATTTATTTGTTCTGACGCGACTTTCATCATGCTTCTTACCGTGCCAGAACGATGCTGTTTTCCTGTTATTCTGAATGGGGATAGTTCCCTTAGCGCCGAAAGATTAGTCCTTTTAATTTGTCCGGAGAAAATCCCTCATAATTTATCTGTGGCGTTTACAGGCCTAGCTTCAGGAGGAAGCAGTCTGCCAAGCCGTTCAGATTCAAAGGCTTCCCTGCAGTGATTATTTTCCCAGAAAAAGATGGCTTCAATAACTGTCTTTGGCCAGCTTCTAATACCAGCGATATGCCACCGCCAGGCGTGGCTTGAAAGAGTTTCATCCCCCCATGACTTTTCATGCGGAAGAAATATGGAGCAAAAAACAACATTGGCAAGCTGATCCATTGCAATAAGAAACTGATTAAGATTGTGAGTTAATATTTCCATAATTACTTTTCCCAAAAGTTATAATCCTTTACGGCCAGATACATAATAATGCGCTTAATCCAAAAAATTTATATCCCATTTCTTAAATAAAAATCGGGGAAGCCGCATATAAGCGACCACCCCGCAAAATATCAATACACCAGTCCTGACAATCAAAAGCTGTTTTTTTACAATCCGAGTTCGGCTCTTTGCTCTGCCGGAACTTGGGCAAGCTCCATTGGCTCATATACAGGGCCGGCCAGGTGCATGTCCATCTTTTCCTCGCCTGTCAGCTCCAAAGGCTCTTCCGGCTCCCTGGGCACCATTACAATGGGATTGTTCTCATCATATACCGACCAGTCAATGTCACTGGCATCAGGAGCGTCATAATACCCCGTAAATTTCCTGGGTTTGCTGGAAGATTCGAGTGTAGCAATAAAAGCCTGAATCGCCTCCGATATGCGCT
>CAYNKM010000351.1:0-2399 GCA_964397795.1 uncultured Desulfovibrio sp.
CTTCCGCACAGTCTGTTTACAATGCCAGTTTTTTCCTTATATCCTTTGGCAGGGGAAAGGATACGAGAAGCGCTAAAAGGAAAAGGAAGGCGACCATGGCGCGTACAGGATGTATCCGCAAAAAATCATATTCCTTGAAAGAAAAATACCTGATCCTGCTTATCATTAAAAGTCCGGTGAAAATAGCGAGAATCATGGTGACATAGGGCAATATAAATGAAAAAGAATGGGGGAGCCATCCCGCGAAAAATATAAAGGTTACAATCGTGCATCCTCCCATGGGGATTGGGAGGCCAATAAAGAACCTCTTGCTTACGCTATTCACGCTTATGTTAAAGCGGGCAAGGCGCAAGGCTCCGCATGCCATATATATGAAGGCTGTGGCAATTCCCACCCGGCCCAGTTCATTAAGATGCCAATGCCATAACAAAAACGCCGGAGCAAGGCCGAATGCGACCAAATCGGCAAGTGAATCATATTGCACGCCAAATTCGCTGGCCGTATTTGTAAGGCGGGCCACTTTTCCGTCCAGGCTATCCATAAGAGCGGATACCAGTATGGCAAGCCCACAAGCTTCAAAGCGGCCTTGAGCGGCCCAGACAATTGCCAGAAATCCTAAAAACATGCTTAATGTGGTAAGCATGTTGGGGAGGAGATAAAAACCCCTGGGCGGTTTTTTTTCTTGTTGATCATCCATTGTCGCTGTCTGTCTTTTTAATATTTCTACGGGCGATAATTGTCTGTCCCCCATATACTTTCGCGCCTGTTTCAACCGTTGGAGAATAGTCGGAAGGAATATAAAGGTCAACTCTTGAGCCAAAGCGGATCATTCCTATCCGTTCTCCCGCAGTCAGCCTTTCTCCTGTCTGGGCAAAGCATACTATCCTTCTCGCGACAAGGCCCGCAATCTGCACCATCGTCCATTTATTCCTGTCTTCATCTTCAAGCAGCCAGGCGCAGCGTTCATTGCCTTCAGAAGCTTTATCAAAACTCGCGTTTATAAATAATCCCTCATAATACCTGATTGCCAGTACCACACAATTTACGGGAGATCTGTTTACATGAACATTGAATACGCTCATGAATATTGAGATACACTGTTTTGAGCCACATCCAAAAGGATCTTCCCTTTTTTCTATACTGACTATTGTTCCATCCGCGGGGCTTATGGCAATATCTTTTTCCACAGGGGATATTCTTTGGGGATCCCTGAAAAAATGCAGGGAAAAAAGAAAAAGAAGCCAGCATAGTACAGAAGGTATCGCCCAGGACAGGATGGCGAATAATAACGCGGAAAAGGCGGTTACCGCTATAATAACAATGCCTTCAGGACAGACAGGGATGTTTCGCTTGAGCAATGCCATCTCCAGCTTGACTTGTATTATATCTTATTACGGATTTAAAATCATATGAAACAGGACCAGGGCGAATAGGGCATAGGAATAAAAACTGGGGAGTTTACCCTGATCCAGATAAAATGGTTTTCTATCTGGCGGTTTGATCGATTATATCTATCATTAATTTATCCTGATTATTCTTGCAAACCTGCAAAAAGTTATCAATGGCTTCCTGACTGCTCAATACCGAAGCACTTTTTCCTTTTTTTGCGCGGTTATAGGCGTCAGCCCAGATTACAAAACCGCTTCCATCGTCCGGATTTGCTATATAGTCCGAGCATTTATATTTATTTACATCCATAACATTCGGGGATTCAACCAAATGTTTTTTCCGCGCCTTTTCCCAATGCGAAAGAACCTTGTCAGTTGGCTGTGAGGCGCACGAATCGGATACCTCTATCAGCAATGGCGCCAGAAGTGCAGGATCGGCCCTGGATATACCTTTTTGGGCGGAATAAAATCCGTCTATTTGCAGTCCTTCAAAAACGGGAGGCTGGCCATCCAGACTGGCTGCGACCATTTCAGCGCATATGTAGGTCGCGGGATCAATCTTTTCATCAGCGGCATTAGCCTGTATTGCCAGAAAAAATAAAAAAAACAAAGTTATTATAAAGGGCTTCATTTTTCCTCCGTCTACGGAATTTTAAAACCGGATTCCCAGGCGCTTGGGCGTCTGATAAAATTTTTCCGGCATAATCTTAAATTTTTAATATATTTACAAAACATTAATTCAGGAATAATTTTTTTACGAGAACAGGAGATTTGTCAACCAGCTTTTAAGACCTTCCCGAAATTCGCCATCCGCGCATTTCAGCTCTAAAAGTATTACTTTTATAAATAAGGCTTGCATGTTATTGTCCTGTCTGAAAAAATTTCTGGACCGGATAAGCGATTTATTTTTAATATCTGAAAAATACCTTTATAATGGTGATTATTGTACAATCTTTTAACGGACATCGCTTCCGTTATACGCGCCGCAATGGGCTTCTGAACCAGTCATTT
>CAYNKM010000352.1:0-2399 GCA_964397795.1 uncultured Desulfovibrio sp.
TGGTAAATTGTTTATGATTGTCGTTTGAGGGAAACCTTGAGGCGTGGAAACCGCGCCATACATATTTCCCGCGTGCTACACACGCTGGAGGTAGTGATGTAAAGCTCGTCGGACAGACAGACGGACAGGACAATCAGTTCACACAAAAAATAAGCTCTGCATAATGCTTGGCTTATTTTTTAGCTTCCTGATACGGAGAAATCCATCCGCCCGCTCAATGCCCTGGCCGCAATCCAACCAAATACCAGGGCATGAAGGGAATCATCCGGCTGTCTTGGCGCATGTCTCCAGACACGTCTGGATATCCCCCTATCTTCACCAATTACCTCCTGGCGGACATTCAGAATGTCGCGGGCAAAGGGTTCAAAATCGTCCCAGCAAAATGTCTTAAAGCGTCCTTTTTTTAGATCCATAAAAAAAGCGTCAATAATCGCGGTACGATTTACAACGTATCTTCTGGCGGACTCATCCCACCTGCATGGCGCGGAAGCATCCGAATACATTACAGGTATTAGCCGCATATGGGGAGGGAGCTTGGCGGCCAGCTGCGACATGGCAAAGTTCCCCCCACCATGATCGCCACATACCATATGCGGTGAAAACCTGCCTAGCCACATGGCAATATCATTCACATGGGCTACCGGTTCTCCTTCCTTGTAGATTTTACAGAAAATATTCCGGTATAATTGCCTTTCAGGAAAAACGGCGTAAATAGCCAGGACGGTGCGGGATAGACCAAGCTCCCCTCCCCCACCCCAGTCAATTCCTGCGGCTACAAATTGCGCCCCATCAGCATTTTCCTTGCAAGTGCGATCAAGCATTTTTAGTTTTGGATTACACGCTTCCCGCAACATATCTTCATTTATGGGAGACGTGCCCTCCCCGTTTGGAAGCCCTATGGCCGCGTTGTCAAACTTTGCTGGAGAGAATACCGCGCGTTTTGTAAGCAATTGTTTCCTTTTTTCTTCCGATTCACAGTGCATGGGCATTATAATTTGGGGTATCCAGAAACCGTCCGCAAATGGATGCTCTTCCTGTCCAAAGCTGAGCCATTGACCATCTCTGGTGCACAAGGCATGTCCACACGACTTACAGATAAGGCCCTTTTTGCCAATATTTTGTACGGATGGCCTGTTTGTCTTTCCACATCCCTTGCATTTAATTGCCCACTCATTCTGGGTGCTTCTACTCCATAGAAATTCTAGCGGAGTGTTAAGAGACTTGCTTGTACCCGCATACACATAACGGGGAGATTTGGCTGCGGAAAGACATTCTTCTGCGTCAATCATCGCATCCCAAAGCATGTCCTGGACTTCATCAAGATAAAGTATCTGCCCAGACCTGCCACGCACCCTATCCGCAGATTCCGAGAAATAGCTCATTATGATTTCAGCGAAATTCTTGAGACGCTTGTTGTAAACGTTATCTATGATTTCCTTGCCTTTCATAATATTGAAATAGACGTAAGGACTTTGCTGCAGAAAAGGGCCGAGCTTAGATATGGAGAATGAGGAAGTCTGATCCGCGGAGGAATTACAATATATTACTTGTCGATAGGGCTGTAGAAGAACGTTGACGCACATGTCCGCTGCCATAACAGTGGTTTTTGAAACCTGTCGACCAGAGCGCATTATCCTTCTGGGATATGCCGAATTGAAGATTTGCCGAAACATTGGATAATTTTTCAAGGAATACGGTTCGCCCTGAAGCGTCAATGTTTTCTGGGCAATATCGGCAAAAGTAAGATCAGTCTGGATTTGCTTCACTTGGAGGAGATATGGGATATTGAGTATTTATTAAAGTTATGATTTAAAAACTGTATGAAATCTATTGATGAATTACTGCTTGATATGGAGTTTCAACGTAGTGTTCTTAAGCTACTTGAAAAGAAACACCCTGGAGGTGCTTTGGCTTGTGAAATAAGCTCAATCAGTGATTTCAGCCCTGAAAAAACTTATACTAATATCCGTTATCTTGAAATAAAAGGTTATATCAGTAAGCATCGTCTCCACTCCATTGGCAGTAATTATTTTCCGGAAATGGACATGATTTTTCAGATAACTCCGGAAGGCCGGCGTTTTCTAAATATAATTTAATCCAGTCCTGTGTTTGTGCCGATTTACTGATTCCTTCATGGTCTCCGATTCTTTCTGCGGGAGTTTTATCATCGTACCCCTTCAGATAATTTAGGGTCGCCAAAGCGCCAAGGGCGTACTCACTCTCGCTATTTTTAATAGCCCAATTGACAAGCTCTTCAAGTTCCTTGGTATCACAATTGATAATGGTGCGCTTTTCAAATGGGCATTTTGAGGCGTAACAAATGCGCATTATAACCTCTTTTACTGAGTATAAGGCAGAGTCGGATCATACAGTAAAGCGCCTATCATTCTGCGAACAAT
>CAYNKM010000353.1:0-2393 GCA_964397795.1 uncultured Desulfovibrio sp.
CTTTTTTTCGCTGCGGTCATTGTTTTGAATATGGCCGAACTTATAGCCAAACTTGGCTATGTTTGTTTTTTACTTCCTCATAAATATCTTCCGGTTTTAGAAGCTGAAATATGCTGTTCAATTCCACTCCTGCTGCTGTCCACGTATACGCCAGCATTTCCTCTGGAAGCTCCAACAACATTTTGAGCGATCCAGCTCGGTCAACACACAAGCTTTTGAGTCCGGCAGCCCGTCCGACCTCTCTCATTTGTGGCAAAGACAAAGCCCGTAACAGTTCTGGGTTGAACTTTAAAAATTTGATGGCCACTCCATTATTCGCAAGTACATCAAATCGCTGTCTGTAATAGTCATCTGCTGGCACCACACATAATGTTTCTCCACGTCTTATACGGGCCTCATACATGCTGAAATTGTAAAGGCATTGCCTGTCGCCACCAAATAACTTTCGCAATTGCCTCTCATGTGTGCTGTTAGGCTTCTTTCCATAAGTTGATCGCAAATATTGCCGCCATTCAGTTTCCCAATCATCGTCATAATCAGTATGATTGACAGAGCTTGTTGCGGAGTATCCGATTCTGTAGCCGCCAACTTCAAGCTCATTATCGAACTGCCGAGGATTTTCATAATCTTCTGGTTCATATGCAGATCGGGCTGCTTGAATCTGGGCGGTTATTCGCCTGTCAATTTCCCGCTGCTTTTCTCTCTCTGCCTGTTTACGCTCTTTTTCCGCTTTCCGTGCATTTACCTGTTCCTGGTGTTGCCGTTCCTTTTCTGCCTTTTGTGCTTGCACGGCCAATTTTTTTTGTTCAGCTACTTCTTTTTTGCGCCGCAGCGCCTCCGCCCGGCCAGAATTGAATTTATGCAGATAAAGAGCAAATACAATTACACAAATGCACAAAATGCCTAAAACAACCCATAAACCGGGCTGGCTGAAATGGGAGAGTGCTGTTCCACCTATCCAACAAACGAGGCAGACAAGAAACCAAAAAAACAGACCGAACATCCGCGTTTTTTTGCCGTCGCTTGCCCAGCGCAATGTAAGGTCTGGCTTGAATAGAGAGGCAATGGCAATAATAAACGCCCATGCCCCGACAAAAGCCAGTAACTTATCCATCTCTAGTCCTCAATTACTTTCTCTGTCTTGAAATCAATTATTCTTGCCCGGCGGCCCTGGCGGCAGTAGCGCCGACAGATTTTTCAGTTGAATCGCCTTCAATCAGCAGTTTGGTAGTCAACTGGCGATTCAGGGTGCGTTCCTCGCGCAGTTCCGCTTCCATTTGCGCTACTTGCGTTTTAAGCGCAAAAACCTCTTTTTCAAGTTCTTCCATACGCCAGCGATCTGCAGATGTTTGCAGTCCGTCAAAAGGCTCACCCTCTCCTGTAACCAGCCAAGCGTAAGAAAAACCAAATAAATCGTGCAATTTACGCAAATCTTCAGGCTGGGGAGTTTTGCCCGATTCCCAATTTTGGAGCCTCCCTTGGGATATTCCTAGAAATTTGGCAAGCGCGAGCTTGCTGGCCTTTTCGCCCTTTTTGGAAGCGGCCTGAAAAAAAGTTTTGTATATAAATTCAAACCGGTGGCGAAAATCTTCCATATTTCTTATTACATCATGGTTGGCAAAACTTATATTGTAAGTTAGTTTTGAGCTGTGAATAACGGTTGTCGTTATCGGTTATTCTTTTGTTTGGTAATTTTTACCAAAAGTTTACCCCTCTGACAACGATGAATGAAGCAAGAATGTGTGCGTTGAAAGGCTGGATGAATGAACGGGATATAACTGTGCGGGCAGTGGCCGAGCGTCTATCCATGACTCCCTCTGCCACAAGCGCATTGCTGCGCAAGGAGACTATGCCGACCAGACGATTTGAAGCTCTTCGTCAGCTTGGGTTTCCTGCTGATCTTCTGCCAAAGCCATGTGACCAGAAAACTGGACGGCCTGCAAAAATCCCAAGATTTCCGGCAGATGAAAATTAGGCATAAAAAACCGGATGTCGTTACCATCCGGCGTAAACCACTACCATCCTATAGGTGAAGTGATGAAAAATTTCTACTCACAAACTCCCATCCCTGTCAAGCCCAGGATTACGAATTTGCATTATCGTTATCCGCTATTATGGGGATTTGACAACTTTCTAATTATCTCCTTGTCTTTTGGTCTGATCTGGCTGGCCGATGGTGTCACCACCCTTGCTGCAGCCCTGGCTTCATTTTTTATGATGTTTTTTCACTGTCTGCTCGAAAATTATCTGCGTAATAGGCTACTTTCCACAATGGCCAGAAAGCTGAAGGAGCGGGGTAATGCGTAATATCTATCCTGAAATTCTTCCTGAAAGCCTCCGTGAACTGCCAGACCTTTTGAAAGGCAAAGTGTCTGACGCGACTGAAATATTTC
>CAYNKM010000354.1:0-2383 GCA_964397795.1 uncultured Desulfovibrio sp.
AAGCCAGGAAAGACGGTGCGTAGGCATTCGGTCAGATAGCTCCGTGACAGGGAGCCAGCTCAAGCGGGTTTTTGGCGGCTAACAAAAACAAGCAGGCCGACTTTATTCCAAGATCCTGGATTAAGGCCGTTCCTTATGTGCGCCAGGCAGGTAGAATTTACTCGCGTTTAAGACACCGCGCATAATAAACCGGCAAAACGTTCGCGGGGGTGATAAGTTCGTAATGCAAATCTCCCCCGATGTGTTCCATACAATAATTATGCAGGAATCCAATATCTTGTTCCCCCATGGAAAATCTGAAGCCTTTCTACAAAAGAATTTTGAAACTGTCAGGATCAAAGGGATTAAAAAATTTTACAGTTTCCGGATCAAGAATAGGCCAATTGCAATTCTGGAAACGGATGTGTTCCATATCTGAAACTTTTGTAAATGGGCTATAAATAAGACTTAACGGATAATGGTATCCCCACCAGATCGTCCCGTCCAGGTATTCCCGCGATTTGTCAATGTTAATATATGAATTTTGCCACTGTTCCAGTAAATTATTTATGCTGAATCCAATTATCGACAATAATAAAAGGAAAGAGATAAAAATTCCCGCGACAATTTTGCCATTCAGGACACATTTTGCGGCTCCGTTAAAAATAATAATGATCTTTTTTATTCCAAAATTTGTCAGCAAATTATGATTTTGCGGGATCAGCAGCAGCATGGCAATAGCCAAAAATAAAATTGGGTAATACACCCGTGCGACATTTGGACCGCCCCTGCTAAAAATGCTGATTAATAACAGCGATAGCAAAAACATCCCCACCAGCAAAACTGTTCTTCCATTAAATCTGACGATGAAAAGCAGGAAGAATATCAGGACAAACAGGAATAATGGATAATGTAACAGATAGCTAAAAGTTTGTTTAATTTTTTTTAGGCAAAATTCAATGTAAAACAGCGTCCCTGTTTCTTTTTCCAATATTTCGTAAAGGTCATTCTTCCTCAATTTTGGATCGCCGCCAAAATGAATCTTCACGAGGTCAAGATCATTTCTGGAAATTCCATGTCTGGCATGAACTTGTGGCTGTTCAAGAAACATTGCGGCATATTGTCTGTCCGCAAGTTTTTCTCTTAATACTTGCCACTGTTTAATTTCGGTCCATTGCTCGCCGTTTTTTAATGCGCCATCCAGAAAATGGACTCCAAGCATTACAATAATAAGCGATATGAGGCCTATCCTGGCCTTATGGCAGGCATAAAGCATGCGCCAGGGTATAAAAACACTGGCAAGAAGCAGGGCTCCAGCCAGCGCCTTTTCGCGGATTAAAAAGCTGAATAGCAGCATTATTGACGCGACAAATAATCTTGGCCATGAATAATCGGATGACTTTGGAAATAAAAGGCAGAGGTATCCGGCTATGGCGCAATAAAATGCCGTTACCGTATATTGTGGATTAAGAAAAATATAAAACGACATGGACAAAAGCAGCAAAAATTTTATGATTGGCTGGTCAGAACTTGAACAGAAGCGCCACCATATAACGCATAGAGAAATGGTCGAAATGAAGTAAAGGAGCCATGTATAGGAGGAGATATCAAAAAAATCGGGAATGTGCTGGACGATAGAAGCCATCTCATAGATGGCTTCTATCGTCATACGGTAGTATGGCGCGGCGCGATAAGCGCCGAAAATGAGCCAAAAACGACGTTTTTTGGCGAATGATCTTCTCAAAATCAAATTATTATTTGATTTTGAGACATCCTGTAAGAGCCCAGAGGAAATTGGAGTTGGTTGTCAAAATAGATGAAGCTTCAGCAATTCCATAGCCTTTTATGAGCATGGAAATCCATGCATCATCTTCCGACTGCCAATAAGGCGTATAAAATATGGGAAGAAGAATAGCCAGCGCCAGAATGAGCACGCATCCAATATGGAAACGCCATTTTAAGACAAATTTTGAAATTTCAAAAAATATGATGTAAGGGGGAAATACACTGCAAAAACGCATTTCAGCTTCCCAGTAATAGTCTGGTTTGCCATAGTTGTGGAGCCAGCCAGGATTTCATTGAAAGCGGCACCCAATGCAACATTCTCCAGGATAAAAGATAAGACAAGATAATGAAAGTTTGCCAGCAATTATTCAAATCGGGCACCCACGGCTTGCTGGCAGGCAGACTGTGAACAGAATCTGAGCGGAGATAAAGTACGGACATCGACCACAGGACGATCATTGAAGACAGGAGGGAGATAATTCGTCCGGCTTCATTCATGACGCAAAGAATGAGCGAAAAGGAAACAACGGCCTGAAAATAAAAAAACCATGTAAGCACGTTGCCCACGGAATTCAATTTTTGAAAAACTTTAGAAAATCATTTAAAAGGAGGGATGCAA
>CAYNKM010000355.1:0-2377 GCA_964397795.1 uncultured Desulfovibrio sp.
CGATAGTCCAACCAGATTTAACCATAAATTTATGCCAAAATCTACCTTTCTTGTAATTCCTGAAGTTAGTTCGGAAAGAAGAAGATATATCCCAATAGGCTTTATGACGCCAGATATTTTGCCTAGTAATCTTGTAAAGGTGGTACAAAACGCCACCCTATATCACTTTGGCATATTGACTTCATCTGTCCATAACGCCTGGATTAGAGCCATTGCCGGCAGATTGAAAAGCGATATACGCTATTCTAAAGATATAGTTTATAACAACTTCCCCTGGCCGGAGGCTGACGATAGGCAAAAGGCGAAGATAGAGTCACTGGCTCAAAAAATTCTGGATACGCGGGCAAAATATCCGGAGAGCACGCTCGCGGATCTATACAATCCATTGACAATGCCCGCCGATCTCCTGAAAGCCCACCATGAACTTGACAAGGCCGTCTTAAGACTTTATGGCTTGCCCACTTCGGCAGGCGAGGCAGAAATCGTGTCTTTCCTGCTTAAAAAATATAAGGAAAAAGTGGGATAGGCGGATATTCAAAAAATGGTGATAAAGTAATAAAACTGTTTGCCTGACAAGGCCAAAAAATATTTGGCCTTACTTTTTTATGTCCGTCAAAAACGAGGATCATTATCTATAAAGGAATGCGGCTTGGGAACTCAAAACGCGGCTGAAAGATGCCGAAACCGCCTTTAAATCCCCACGCCATCTCCAAAAAAGCCAGCGATTGATAGATAGTAATAATTTGATTTCTTTAATAACCTTGTAATATCGATCTTATCATGTAATAGCTTCCCAATGTGGAGAAAAGCGAGATAACAAAAAGAATTATTGAAATTACAAGGGCGAATATGGATATCGCGTAGCCGCTTCTCGCCACCATTGTTTGTTCCGGAGGGAGGGTTTTTGCCGCCTTTTTCCCATTGCTTATTCCCACGACGCCCAGCAAAATCGGGATAAAGGATAGAAACCAGATGGCCGCGAGTGGTGAAAACCAGAGGCCCAGGATTCCGCAAACCAGCGAACTGACGCTTTGCCCTCTCGCGTTATCTTCAATATATTCCCTGGTCATCTCCACTTTTTTAATGCCGGATTCCCCTGGCTTTATGCTTCCTGAATAGACTTGGGCGGAAGCTTTCTGTTGTGCTTCTTGAGCGGTCTGGTTTTCCGTACTTTTTGCCGTAGCCCAATCCCTGCCGTCTCCCTGGCTTTGCGCTTTCGCTTTCTCCTCCATGTTTTCCGCAATCCGGGAAACAATATCGCCGCCTTTTTGGGAAACGAAGGTTTTACATTTATTGAAAATCCCGGTTCCAGCCTCAAGATATTCGCCAAACTTGTCTTTTTTATCGCTCATGGGATTATCCTCTGGTCGAGTAAAAGTTAATCTGTAGAATGGCCTATGGGGAAGCGGAATTGAAATCCCCAATCCGCCATTACGACTTTATAAAAATAAAAGCGTTCCCGAAATGGGAATTTGACCCAGATTCAGTTTTTGGGATGGAAATAAAAATTCCCCCAGTCCGTGGAGAAGCAAGACTATGGTCTATATACATTTGTCGCTAACCATTGGTAGTTGCTGGCTTGGGGGGTAAGGAGTCCAGAAGAATACGTAGCCTTTAAAGCAAGTATTGGCGGGACTTTTCTTATTTAAAGTGCATACATAGCCTAGAAAGGCGAATATAACATGCGGATGGAAGATTGCGGCTCCTATCCGTCCATTTACAGACGAAACAGGTATCCGCAAGTCCCGTATAAATATTATTTCAGCTCCTGGGCTTTTATGACTCTTTTTATTTTATAGGTTTTGTTCTTGCCCATATAGCCCTCAAAGGTCAGTCTGCAGCAAGCGTCATTTTTTGAGGCGTGCAAATGCGTGCTGCTGCTGCAAGCCTCAATTATGGGGGAATAAATATCCTCACTCACCCTGGCTACGTCCACTTCCTTGCCATCATTGGTCGTGAACATTGCGTCCGCATCCGCCGCGCTTCCCGGTCCATACCAGCAGCCTATCACGGTGATAATCCGGGAGTTGTCTCCGCCATTGGAGGCGCTCGCCTTATTGGCGGCGAGTAATCCCGCTCCTTCCGCGTGTAAGGCTGCCGGCAGGGAAAGCAGGAGAACGCCGATTGCGAACAATGTTTTAATGCCTTTCATCATCTTACCCACATTTATTTATTAATCCGAAACAAAAAATATCAATCAAACAACCCGTGGGACATGGCCTCTTCCTGGGCGATAATCTTGCGCCTGATGCCGCGTCCCTGAAAAATCGCACGGAAAAGATTGCGCACTTTTCGAGGAGATATAATCCAGCCAAGCCAAGTTTTCAATAGGCGGCCATAAATACCAGTTTTGCTTTTTGATCACTGCCTCACATTA
>CAYNKM010000356.1:0-2360 GCA_964397795.1 uncultured Desulfovibrio sp.
AAGACCTTGCCTCGGCAGATGAATTAGCAGTGATCTCAAAATTGAGATCTATTTTATTATTGGAGTTTTTATTGCGTCCTTCACCAGTTACATGATACTTTGCCATAAGATCTCCCTTATGTCTGGATTCCACACAAACAAGACTCCGCATGTAGGGTTAGATAACACTTTCACAATAGCCAGAATAAGCTATATCCTCGCCGTAGTCCCTTTATCAGTCAGGTCTATCTTGTTCCCTCCACAGCCCGGCGATATTCCCTGGCCTGCCAGTTTATCGCTTCAGTGCAGGTCATTGCGTGTTAGGCATGAGGAGGATGAAAAAAGTTTCCATCGCGACTTTTTCCATCTGCTTTTTGGTAAGGGATTTGCCCTCCCACTTGCCCAGATGTGGCCAGAATTGTTTTAGCGCTTCCGCGCGAAAACCCCATGCTTGTACTGGAAGTTTTGTGAAAACGTTAATTTATATGGGCGGCCATTACAATTTAAATAAAAACGGGGAACCGGGTCGTCCTGGTTTCGCGGTCACAAAGATGTTTGCGCAATTGCCTTACATAAACAGGCCATGCTCTCTCATTTGTCATCAGGGACAGTGAAATCATCAGATTCTTCAGGTATATCCATAGCCTCCATTTTCAAAAGCACCCAATGCCCAGAGCCGCCGCAATCTGACTTTTTGAAAAAAGCCTTGAAAGGCGACATCTCCCCGTCCCCCATCATGCCGCTTACCCGCAGGAGGCCATTTTTCTGCTGCGTGATCTTTTGCACTTCGAAATCAATCGCGCCGCCATCGCCCGCGCCGAGGGCATAATAGCCAGAGGTGAACATTCTCTTTTGGGCCGCCTCCTCAAGGGCTTCATACTTTGACTGCGTAAAGCCGTAATATTTGCAGACCGCGTTTTCCACCAGCTTTTCCGGTATGATATGCACGTATTCTATGCCCATTGAACGCAGGGGCCTGTTGTAATTGTCCAGCTCTTTCGCATTGTCGTTATAGGCCAGAATGATTGACGAGCCAATGATATCATTCGCCCCGTCATTCACGTAGGGATTGGGCCGTTCCGAACAGGGGCCAATCATGCATATCTTATGCAGCAAATCCCCAAAATACTTCCTGGCTTCAGCGTCGCTTGCGGCATTGGCGCAGCTAAAGAGTCCGTGAGTGAGAAAGATTGTCATCAAAACGGCAGCCAGTTTCATTTTGCCCTCCATTCAGGCTTATTACGGGTGGAACCCCGGCAATTTTAAACACGTTTAGGCGTCAAATTCAAGTTTTGGCAAACTATCCACCAGCGCAAGCGTGCGCATGGAAAGGCCAATGACGGAAAGGAGCAAATCCAGGATATAACGCGGCCTGTCCTGCTCCGCTGCCCAGGCATTGGGGTCATTCCTGATGCCGGAGTCCTTGTCTGTCTTTATGCGGTAGCTCTCCATAATCCATTCAATCGCGCTTCTGCCATTGACTACATAATCATAGGCCCGCAGGGGAATATTGCTGATGCTGATGGCGCTGTTATAGATGATTTGCGATTTATCCCAGGCTCCCTGTTTACCGGCAAAGCGCATCTTGTCCACGTGGAAGTTGCCGGCATCCGCGCCAGTTACAATAACATCTGGCCAGTGGGTAGCGTTTTCGTAATCGCAATGCAAATCCGCAAGTTTTCTGCCAGTTTCGGCAAAATCAATAAAATCCTCCACCTTTTCCACTATGGGGATGCGCGCCAATTCCTTTTTGAGGTCATCGCTAAAACGGGCGCGGTATTGCGGCGAATGGAGAATGCCATAGACATAATAAAAGATGGTCTCTTTTGTTATGTTTCTGGCATTGCCAAAGCGCCCGCGCACATTGCCCAGAATCCAGTCCGTAATGGCGAATTTTTTCTCATAGGCCGTGTCGCTTCCCAGCAAATTGCCCTGTTGTCCTTCCTTTTCCCTGTAATAATAAAGGGGGAAGCATTGCGTTCCTCCCTCAAGAATATTCAAATCTGTAATTCTTCCAGTAATTATACAAGAAAAATCACGTCGCGAAGATAAACCACTTACGCAAATGACCCTGTTTTCACATTCGGCGGTTGGGAAAAGCTGGGGCCATTGCCCTGGTTCATGAGTTAGTTCACGTTTATATGAGATATAAGTATTTTCTTTTGTGAATGGCCTATATAGATTTGTCCCATAAAAACCATGTGATTCCGAAAATTTTATATTTTTTTGAACAAATGATAATGGGCCTCTTGACCAGCTAAAAAATTTTTTGTCTCTTGAAATTTCTTTTCCCTGATTTACAGCTTCGCATTGTTCGTTGTAAAATTTTATCGTTCGTTCAATATTATTTTCGAGGGTGTCCAATCCGTAATGATCTGGAG
>CAYNKM010000357.1:0-2331 GCA_964397795.1 uncultured Desulfovibrio sp.
GCGTCCAGCATAGAAATATTTTTGAGGCTGTAAACAGGGTAAGCGGTTTCTGAACCCTATTGAAACTTATTCCGGTTAAATAAAAATGCTGTCAGAAAGAGAAGTAACAAGCACTCTGAATATGCTGCGCAATGAACATCTTGATGTGCGCACTGTAACGCTGGGGATCAGTTTATTTGATTGCGTCAGTCACGATCTGGATCTTTTTATCGCGAATATTCAGGCAAAAATAAGACGCTATTCATCCAGACTTGTGGAAGTCTGTAATGAAGTGGGAGATCGCTACGGCATTCCAGTAGTTAACAAGCGAATAAGTATTAGCCCGGTAGCGGTGGTGGGCGCCCCTTTCACGCCCAAGGGGATGCTGAAGATTTGCCAGGCGCTGGATGAAGCCGCCAAGACAGCGGGGGTGGATTTTTTGGGTGGCTTTTCCGCCCTGGTTGAAAAAGGCTTCTCTTCAGGAGATCGCGCCCTTATTGAAAGCCTGCCGGAAGCCTTGTCCAGTACGGACAGGGTCTGCTCTTCGATAAATGTGGCATCCTCCCGATCAGGTATCAATATGGATGCGGTGGCCATAATGGGAGAAACGATCCTGAAAGTCGCCAGGGCTACCGCTGAATCGGGGGGCAGCGGCTGCGCCAAACTGGTGGTTTTTGCCAATATTCCCCAGGATGTTCCCTTTATGGCGGGCGCCTATCTGGGTATTGGAGAACCTGACGTGGTAATTAATGTGGGAGTATCCGGCCCGGGCGTGGTCAGGAAGGCCATCGACAGGGCACTGGAAAGAGGCCATGACTCCTGTGGAAATGCCCTAACCCTGCTTAATATGGCCGAGGTAATAAAGACCACTGCTTACAAGGTAACCCGCGTTGGTGAAATGATAGGCAAAGAGGTGGCAAACAAGCTGGGAATATCTTTTGGAGTCGCGGATCTTTCCCTGGCGCCTACGCCCGCGGTTGGGGATTCGGTAGGTGAGATTTTTCAAAGTCTGGGCTTGTCAAGTATCGGCGCTCCCGGAAGCACCGCGGTATTGGCCATGCTCAATGACGCGGTTAAAAAAGGCGGAGCTTTTGCGTCTTCTTCCGTAGGCGGGCTTTCCGGGGCATTTATCCCTGTTTCCGAAGATTCAAGTATTGAAGAAGCCGCCAGAAGGGGACTTTTGAGCATTGAAAAAATGGAAGCCATGACCAGCGTATGCTCTGTGGGACTGGATATGGTGGCGATCCCCGGCGATACCCCGGCGTCAACAATTTCAGCCATAATCGCCGATGAAATGGCGATAGGCATGGTAAATCACAAAACCACGGCAGTTCGCCTGATTCCTGTGCCAAACAAAGTGCCAGGGGAGGAAGTCTCCTTTGGAGGATTGCTTGGCAAAGCGACAATTATTCCTGTTCCCAAAGGAAATGCGCGGGGATTTATAAAATTGGGCGGGCGGATTCCCGCTCCGATCCACAGTCTTAAAAATTAATATTCACTGATTATTCTTTTCCGCCGCTTTTTCAGGCTTTAATAAAAAAGTGAGAAAAACGGCAATGGCCAGACTTGCTGAAAATATTACATCCGCCAGAAAATAGCTTTCCCCGACATTATGCGAAAAACCCATTATGGGGAAACCCAGGCATCGCAAAAGGATGAAGATAGCTATAAATCGGTAAACCGCCAGAAATTGGGAGCTGCCAAAATATGAGGCGGTTACGGCTGGCAGAACAACCCAGAGGCCACCGTTGCCTATGCCAAAACAAATTCCGAATGCTGTAAGCGTCCAGATATTTTGCGGGAAAAACAGGAGAAGCATGCTTATAAGACAGCATAGGATGACAGCGCGGGATGCGAGAACTGGAGGCCATTTATCGCAAATCCAGCCCCAGAGATATTTTGATGCCGCTCCAAAAGCCGCTGAAATTGAAGTGATCAGCATGGCGACGTAGGAATCTATGCCAAAATCCGCAATTCTGGGTTTTAGCTGGCTCAATATTCCCGCGCCGCACATAAGCGCCAGGCCAAAGGCGATTCCTATATACCACGCCGCGGGAGAACGGACGAGTTTTTTTAGGGGAATGGTTACCGGAATCTTTCCGGGATCTTTTGTCGTCTCCTTAAGGCCATCGGGGTGCAGATGAAGCATTTCGGGGTAGCGCCGGACAATCCACATTATAAGGGGAGCAAGAAATAATGTGGTAAGGCCTACGCTCATAAACGCCGTTTTCAGGCTAAAATGATTGATTAGAACCAGACAGGCAAAAGGAAGTATCATTCCTGAAAGGGGCGATCCAGAATTGGCCACGCCAAAAGCCATGCCCCGGTAATGAATAAACCAGTTGCTCATTA
>CAYNKM010000358.1:0-2331 GCA_964397795.1 uncultured Desulfovibrio sp.
GAACCGTTCCGGCGCCCTGGGATCAGCCCTTTGACGAACATTTCTCCGAGTTTTTTGGGCACGCGTTCTGGATGTGGGTAATGGAACTCTGCAGGCAGGATCTGCGACTGCGAATGACGCACGAGTTGGAACCGCCTGTTCCTCCGCTATTTCATTAAGTGATTATCCTTTTATGATTTACGCAAGGCACATTTTTGTGCCTTGTCCTGTTTTAAAACAGGCGCAAAACGCGTAAGCTGGCCTGGTACAGGATGAAATCTGGAGATTTGTTATCTTTTTTATTGTATATCCTTATTTGACAATATAACATGGATGCCAAGGATGATTACGGCTTTTGGCTGGAATCCGTGCGGATGGATTTATAATATTTTAACATAACAAAGGGAACAAGCCCAATCTGGATCGTTGACGGATTGGTAATCGGGATTTTCAGGATTTATATGGATGTCTAAAAAAGGAGTAAGCGATGGCGGTTCAAAAACCTGGTTATGATCGCAAAAATCTCAAGCCGGGCATTATGCACATTGGCGTGGGCAATTTTCATCGGGCGCATGAGGAGGTATTTATCGATTCCCTGATTGAGAAAGATCCCTCCCAGAAGGACTGGGTAATCACCGGCGCAATGCTTCTGCCTTCGGATAAGGGCCTTTTTGAGGCGCTCAAGGATCAGGACGGCATCTATACCCTGACAGAATGCGGCCGCGACGGAAAGGATAAATGCCGGGAGATTGATTCTCTGGTTGAAGTAAACTGGGCGGGAGATAACAAGGAAGCGATCCTGGACCGCATGGCTGATCCGGATATTAAAATCATATCCATGACAATTACCGAAGGCGGATACAATATAGACAGGAGCAGCGGGGAGTTTGACTTGAAAAACCCCCAGATAGCGGCTGATCTGGAAAATGCGGAAAATCCTTCAACCGCTTTTGGCTATGTGGCGGAAGGATTGCGCCGGCGCAGGGACGCTGACGCTGGCCCTGTCACCATTCTTTCCTGCGATAATCTCCAGCATAATGGCGATACGGCAAAAAAAGCCTTCATGACTTTTTTAAGGGCGCAGGATCCGTAACTGGCCAGATGGGCGGAAAAAAACGTGACTTTCCCCAACAGCATGGTGGACAGGATCACCCCGGCCACGCGCCCTGAAGATCGGGAACGCCTGAACAAGAAGAACGGAACAGATGACAGGGCGCCGGTATTTTGCGAAGACTTTATCCAGTGGGTAATAGAGGACAAGTTTGCCAATGGCCGGCCAAAATGGGAAGAAGTTGGCGTTGAAATGACAGACGATGTGAAGGCTTATGAAAACATGAAATTAAGCCTGCTCAATGCCGCCCACAGCCTGTTGAGTTATCCCGCCTTCCTGTCCGGATACCGCAAGGTGGACGAAGCGATGAAGGATGAGAATATCCGCAAATTTACCCGGCAATATATGGATCTTGACGCCACCCCCTATGTGCCAGCCCCGGGTAATACGGATCTCGAGGAATATAAAACAACCCTGATTGAACGTTTTGGCAATCCCAGCGTAAGCGATCAGGTCGCTCGTCTCTGCATGGATGGCCTGTCCAAATTCCCTGTTTATGTTATGCCCGTGCTGGCAAAGATGATCAGGGATGGAAAGGATTTGACCAGAATGGCCTATCTGCTCGCCGCCTACCGCAAGTATCTCAAGGACAGGACAGACGATAAGGGAGAAAAATTTAAAATTGTCGAACCCTGGCTAACCGAAAATGATCAGAAGTTAATTGATTCCGAAAATCCCCTGGATTTTCTTAAGCTCGCGGCCTTTGCCGAAGCTCCCCTGGAAAATAGCGAGGAATTCAAAAAACTGTATATGGATATGGTCAAATCCATTGATGAAAAAGGCGCGATGAAAACTTTACAGCAATCGGTACTTTCCTGAAAAACTTGGAAATTTAAGTTCCGGCATCCTTGAACTATACCTTATTTTTTAACATCTGGCCCACGTTAGGCGTTTAAGAGTATGGGCCAGACTAAATTTATACGGAGAAATGGAGATGGATGGCAGTCAAACGCAGATGCGATACACTCTGGGACCATTTGTAATCCTCGCTTTTCTCTTCTTTATCGTAGGCCTTCTGACTACTATCAATGGGCAGTTTCAGGGCCCTTTGCAGAACGCCTTCCTGTCCCACGCGGACAAATTGCGCAATACGCTTTCCACGCTTATTTCCTTCTTTTTCTTCCTGGGCTATTTGCTCAACAGCAATCTGGGAAGCCGCTGGGTCAATACCCGTGGCTACAAGCCCACCCTTGTCCGCGCGCTTCTTATAATGACCCTGGGCTTGCTCTTTTTCAGCGGAT
>CAYNKM010000359.1:0-2330 GCA_964397795.1 uncultured Desulfovibrio sp.
TGTAATATGAAATCCCTTTGCTTCCTTTTCAGGCAGTTTAAAAGCCAGAATGGAAGTTACTTTGATTTGAAGCCTATAATACATCCGTTTCTCAATACACTTACCGATAGTTCAATCTTAATCCCAAATTCTTTGAATCTCGCTATTGGAAATATATGCGAGATAATATTACCACCTTCAGAAAAGCTGAACAATTTGCTAACTAACAGTATGGCAAAATAGGCAGGCTATTCATCAAGCATTTTTCAATATCTACTGGAAAATAAGCAGTGAATGGTTGTCTGATGCTTGACGCTCTTGGGTTAGCAGCTTGGGTTGCCTGGGAGATATTTATTGAATTGCTAGATGAGGCTGGCTGGTTTTGGGGAATAATCATTGCAATTATTATAGTTGGAGTCTTTCTCAGCAAGAAACGATAAATTTTGATTGTTAAAAACCAAGTTCAAAAAATATACTTATATTTTACAAATTTGAATTGATCAATATTTTCATTGATTTTTGCCCTGATCATACTTTTGGTCAGGGTCATTTTATTTTAAAAAGGAGGAACTCATGGAAACCTATTGCTCGGAAAACATCAACGAGCTTGCTCTTGCACTCATTGAGGTGCAGAAGGAAATGGTCCCGGCTACGAAAGACGCCAAAAACCCCTTTATTGGCAACAATTACGCCACCCTCAATTCGGTCATGGTATCTTGCCGCGATATTCTGCTCGCGCATGGCATCTGGCTTACCCAGCTTCCCGTTCCCGCGCCTATTGAGCTTGGTCCGGGCTATCTTGGCCTGATGACGAAACTGACCCATGCCGAGTCTGGACAATGGCAATCTTCCCTTACCGTCATACCGCTTCCCAAGAGCGATCCGCAAGGGATGGGCAGTGCAATCACCTATGCCCGCAGATATGCCCTTACTTCCATGCTTGGCATGATTACCGAAGATGATGATGCCGAAGCCGCAAAATTGCCGCCAAAACTGGCGCCCAATGCCAATCAAAATGGCCGGGCGTCCACCACACGGCAGACTAGACAAGTAAAATCACAAGAAAACCCTCAGCCTGACCCTGATACACTCCCTAATCTTGAAGGCGTTACATATCAATACACCACAACCCCTGATGACCGCCAGTGTATAATTGCCAAAGGAAATACGCATCCCATGAAAGAAATTCTGCGAAACTACGGCTTCCACTGGGACGCGCAACGCAAGTTCTGGTGGAAATACGCGGATGCCGCATAAAGGAGTAAATATGCAATTTCCAAACATCGAATCCCGTGACAAGACCCTGCTGGAGACAATCCGGCAGGGTCTTTTACTTTCGTCCGTCAAAAAGACGGAAGCAAGCCTTGGCGACCGCTCCGCCTATCTGGGAATAAGCGAGATAGCCAAGTATGCAGAATGCCCCAGAGCCGCTGTCTGCGCCAAAATAGGTAAACCCATTGCGAAGCTGGAACGCCTTTTGACCACCCAGCGTGGTCACTGGTTTGAAAATGGCATTAAGGATGCCTTGGCCGCTTCCAATTTGCGCTGCTTTCATCAGCTTGAGATAAATGTCAGACGCAAATGCGGGCCAATCAAGGCGCATCTGGATTTCACTCTTGTTTGGAACGAGCCTGCGAGAGCTGTGAGAATCCTTGAGGTGAAATCTACTGATAAATTGCCGGAAGAACCCTGGAACTCTCACGTGCTTCAAGCCCAGGGACAGGTCAATCTGCTCAGGCAATTCTGGAACAAGCCGGTATTCTCTCTTCGTGATGAAGCTGGACGCATAATTCGTAATCATCTGACTTTCCCGCAAATCTGCAAGGAACAGCTTGACATGGAAATTTCAACACGTCCCAGCAGCGTGTCCATAGAAAGCTGGCTCTTGTATCTCTCCATGCGGGATGCCAAAGCATTTGGCCCCTATGTCTATTCAGCTGACATTCACGCCGCCATTCTCGGTTATTCTGAAGCCTTTTACGCAGATTTGAAGGCTGCCCTGCATGACCCCTCGCATATTCAGGAAATCCAATACCCCAAGGGCTTTTATCCTTTATGTGGATATTGCGATTACAACGCTGACTGCCCCAAATTCAGGCAAGGCTCATACCAACCAGAATGGGAATCCGCAATCCGCAAGCTCTCCGATCTGAAACAACGGCAGACGGAAATCCATGCAGAGATTACAGATATTGAAAATTCCCTAAAACAGGCTCACAGGCTGGCGGAAACAAATGACTGGATTGACACAGGCGAGCATCGTTTCCGTATGTCAATGGTGGCTGGCAGAAAATCCCTGAATCAGGATGCCCTGAAAATGGAGCTTGCCGATATTCTGCATGGCATGGGCA
>CAYNKM010000360.1:0-2308 GCA_964397795.1 uncultured Desulfovibrio sp.
GATATAATTATAACATAAGGGAGTGAACTAGAAAAGAAAATGTCAAAAAATTATGAATTGATGATTAAGACTGATAACCTGACGGTACCTGCCCTGCCAATGAGTGAGAATTATATTATCAACGCGTCATTTCCAGCTTTTGACCGAGCAATGCAAAATTTTGTCGAGAAACTAACGGAAGATATTGATAATATCTCTTCAATAAAGGAGCTGCTTGATGGCAAGCTCGTCAACATGTTTGATGACGCTCTGGAGGAGCCCCTTGACGAATTGGACAGGGAACGAAACCGCCTCAAAATTTTTGAATTGAACCGTGAATTGTTGACCAAAACTTTTGATCCATTTTTTTCGGAACTCGCCCGTATAGAGAAAAAGGCGGCGCGTTCCTGGGAGCAGGCCAAAAGAGAAGCCAAGCGCGCCGTCCAATCTGAAAGAAATGTCAAACATCTTATCCATGGCACTCCCTCACAACGCGATTCTTTAGCCAATAATATGTTTGGCAAAGAAGTAGGTGGTATCTTTGGCAGTATTATGGAAAATGTTGGCGATGCCATGAAAACCCGTTCCTATGCTTCCGAGTTGGATCAGGATCTATTGCCCGAGTTTATGGAACCCATATCTTCCCTGGCAGATCAGATGGCTGATAAATTACTCGATTTGTATAATATGATGCATGAAGGTCAAGGAGGGGAAAGTTATGCAAAAATGAAAGAATTGGAGGCCAGATCCGAAGCGTTTTTAGAAAACGTGACCAGGGAGAATTTTCCTTTGGAAGAGAAAACCCGTCTTGTAATGGACATGCTCCAGAAATACCCATTCAGCAAATCGGGATGGACCTGGCTTGTGGAAAATGAGCGGAATAACAAGACCGCTCAGGAGCTTGCTTTGGCAGCCGCAAATTATGATCCATATCATGGGGATTATTATCAACATCTCAGGTTGAAATTTCTCAATAAATCCATACCAACTCCTTTTGAGGCCCTTAATGAGGAAATAGAAAATCTGGAGCCGGAAAATGCCCTTAAAGTCAAGGCTCTTTTGCAGGATATGATCGATAATGTGTCAACCCAAGACTACGGTTCTTCCATAAAAGCCTGGGAAGAAATAGATAAAATTTTGGAAGAGGCAAAGCAGGACAGTCAAGAATGCGATGATTTCCTCTGGGAATTGACAGGTCTAGCCGCGCCTGATGACAAAGTTGTAAAATGGGCGCTTCTGGGCAACCTTGGTCCTATTGACAGGCAATTTGATCTTTCTTCTGAAAATTATGTCGATTTGGAGACAAAACTTGATAAGGTAAAAGCGAACCTTGATAAATCTGAAATCAAGTTTTTTGAGAAGGCGAATCTTGATGTGGATGAATTGCTTCTTTGTTATAGCATATTTACAAAGAAGACTTCTGACATGGATACCCTGAAAAATGCGGACAAATTGGAAAATCTGGCCATACAACATAAAAACGCGTATCTCCAGCTCAAGGCTGGTCTTTTAAAAGCCAGCGCTGGTGATAGCTCTATAGCGGCGGAACTTATTGTGCCTTTAATTTCTCCTGACAATTCCATCCTCTTTGCTGATATTGGCGCGGATCATCCCAAATATGATGACGCTTATATAGATTTGTCGCGGAGAATACAGCTTTTCGCGTCTGGTCCTTTATACAAGATTTTACAGGATAAGGATAAGAAGAATGTATATCCTCTTTTGAAAATTCTTTTCAGACAAATTATTATGGGAGATACTGAGATAGACGGAGCATTGGGAATTATTCTGCAAAAATACAAAGATAAAAGTTTCGCCTATGCTTTGACGGAATATTTTGGAGCCGGAAATCTATCCGAGTCAGATCGCAGAAATATTTCCATGGCTTATCTTGCCGATCTATATCCCTCTTTGAGAGAGATAAGAAAATCAATGGGAGTTGATATTGCCAGGGATGATTTTAATTATCTTCCCTATATTAAGCTTATTCTAATGGAAGTTCCAGAGTTCGGACCAGACCATAAACAGCGCTTTAAGGATTTGGCTGATAGCTTTTTCACTCTTCTTGAAAACCAATCAAACAAGCCCGAGATAGCCCTGGAATCCTTACAAGAATTGAAAGGAAAGATAGCGAATATAGGAGAACAACTCAATTCTGCCGAGCTTTCCATCAGTAAACGAGCCGGCCAGGATATTCGCGTTCAACTGCATAAGGCTATCGGGCGAGGTAAAAAATATCAGGATTTTCTAAATGATTGGGCCGAGGCGGATTTTTTCGAGGAATATCAGAATATTCTTGATCAGGCCATTATGGAGCGCAAGGTTGGAT
>CAYNKM010000361.1:0-2307 GCA_964397795.1 uncultured Desulfovibrio sp.
TTTATGAGTCGCCATTTTTTTGGTTTAATGCCCGAACCTTTAATTTAATGACATTGCATTTTCAGGGGGCTTTTTTTCAAGACTTAATAAGATTCCCGTATGGGAAAATATGTTTATAAACTATTGTCTTTTAAGTTCCATGGCTTTTTGCAGCAGCTGGTCAGCGGTGGTGACCACTTTACTGTTGGACTGGAAACCGCGCTGGTTGATAATCATTTCAACCATTTCATTGGCCAGATCCACATTTGAGCCTTCAATATTATATGCCTGAATCTCGCCATAGTTTTCAGTTCCGGCGCGGCCAAGCTCCATTGTTCCAGATTCGGGAGTGGCGGAAAAAAGATTTGATCCTTCCCTGCGCAAACCATCCTCGCTTGTAAAGCGGGCCACAGGAATTTCAAAAAGATCCATAGTCTGACCATTTGAAAAATATCCCGTAATTATGCCCTCGGACGACACGGAGACATTGGTAAGGGTTCCTGTGGAGAAACCGTCCTGCTTGTAACTGTCCGTCATGGAAGAGGACGCGAAGCTGGTGGTCGGAAACTCCGCGCGCACAAGATCCTCGCCCAGCCCGGGGAGCTTTGAAGGATCTGTTCCCACTTCCGCGGCGGTCATACTGGTGACTGTCGCGTCTTCTCCAGTGCTTACGCCAAAATTGAGGCTGATCTCGTTGCCATCCAGATTAAAGACCGGACTGCCATTATTGAGGCTGGCGCTCTGCCAGGTGCTTAAATCCTTGTTACCCTCTTCAGTGGGGGTGAAGGCGGAAACATTAAGCAGATTTCCCTGAGCGTCAAATTCCAGTACGCCGCTCATCAGAAGACCACTGCCGGCCTCCGGATAAACAATTTCTCCTTCCCCATTAAGGCCATAGGAAGGATCGGCGGCAATAACAAATTCCATAAAACGATTTGAAGAATTTTTTACCGGAGCGGAGTCAAAATATGCGGTAATGGCATGGGCATTTCCCTCCGCGTCATATACCTGCATGAACTGGGAATTTGAATAGGCGTCAGAAGCCAGTGGCTTCCCCGCGCTCGCGTCATATGACTGCATCAGGCTGAAGAAGGGATTTTCTTCATTGACGCTCATATTGCTGCCGGGTTGCAGATTCATAATCAGATTTATGGAACTTGTCGCCTTTGCCGCGATATTCTGATTTGGATCTATCTGAATCTGTCCCAGCTCGCCAGGCTCGCCATTTTCATTCAGTTTGTATCCATTTAGAGCCAGACCGGAAGGAGTGCGCCAGACCCCGTCCTGATCTGTGACAAAATCCCCCGCGCGGGTATAAAAGGTATTGGTGCCGTCTGTGACCTGGAAAAATCCTTTCCCATTGATGGCCAGATCGGTCATTCTGTTGGTGGATTCCAAAGAACCCTGGGTGTACTTGGTGCGAACCGCCTCAACCTGTAGGCCCTGGCCAACCTGTCCCATCGCGACCTTGGAATCCGCTCCCCACCAGTCGCCCATGCTCGCCTGTGTCTGATACATGACATCAGAAAAGAGCATGTCCTGCTTTTTAAAACCAATTGTGCTGACGTTGGCAATGTTATTTGTAGTGACATGCATTCCCTCTGCAAGTCCCTTCATGCCTGTCGCGCCTATATAAAGTGATGAATTCACGTTTTCCTCCCCAAATATTAAGGCAGGGGAAAAAATTTCCCACGCCATTCAGATTATAGCACAATCTGTGCCATAATTTTGCCCGCCTTGCGTCAGCTTCTTGCCAAGGGCGTTAATCCCGTTATATTATTGAAGGGGATGGAGGTTTATCCTTCTTGTAAATATCATTCTTGTAACAGGAGTTATAATGCTTAAAAATGGCTTTGAGCTTCTTGAAGAAAAAGAAATGAGCGAGGTAGGCGGAGTAGCCCGTCTCTGGAAACATAAAAAAAGCGGCGCGCAGGTTCTTTCAATCTGCAACAGGGATGAAAACAAATGTTTTGGCGCCAATTTTTATACCCCGCCCGATAACTCCACAGGAGTCGCCCATATTCTGGAACATTCCGTCCTGTGCGGTTCGGATCGCTATCCTGTCAAGGAACCATTTGTGGAGCTTCTCAAGGGTTCCCTGCAAACCTTTCTGAATGCCTTCACTTTTCCCGACAAGACATGTTATCCGGTGGCAAGCGCCAACCTCAAGGACTTCTATAATCTTGTAAATGTCTATCTTGACGCTGTTTTCCATCCGCTTCTGACAAAAGACATATTCAGTCAGGAGGGCTGGCATGTTGACGCCCCAAATCTGGATGGCCCCTGGTCTTTCAAGGGCGTCGTCTATAACGAGATGAAGGGCGTTTA
>CAYNKM010000362.1:0-2288 GCA_964397795.1 uncultured Desulfovibrio sp.
TTCGCACGTACAAGCACGGAATAACATTGGCGAGGGGAGACCTACTCTCTGAAAGTCCAGCTAAGAACAGTCAAGTGGTTTCTGAAGATTTTCTCGCGAGACTGTGATGCGGCGCCAACCCCCTCTCAGGGGGTAGCCGCGAAGCGGCTGGGGGTAGCTCTTCTTTTACTGAAGTATGTTGTGGATGGTCTCTGCCGGTCGGAGCAGCAGCGACGACCGCACGGGGAAGTAAGTCGTATGCACCCAGAGGGGGGTCCGGGGGGAGAGTTATCCACCGCTGGTACAGGACGCTGCGAGTGTTCGGTGGATATCGCTCTATGAGGTTCAAAGAAGTGAGAAGCAGAAATCATTTTGGGAGACAGCCAGAATTTGAACGGTGTGCTCCGAAAAATGGCGTACGCAAACAAGCCCCCGGTTGGAGGCCCGTTGCGTTATCTTGGAGTCGGGCCCTCTCAGGCCGCAGTGCTATCGCTCCGGATGCCGGCAAACAATGTGCGCTGTTCCTCAGCAGTCCGCATGACGTAAGGCTGATTATCCCGCAGCACAGCGTAGATCGTCTTGCAGATCTTATGGGCTACGGCTCCCAGAGCAACAAGCTTCGACTTGCTCTCGCACTTCTTCCGATAGAATTCGAAGATGACAGGATTCATGGGTGTTCCTCCGTGCTGACTGATATTCTGCACAGAAACCATATGGAGAATCCGGCGGGCCAGGCTGGAGCCGCGTTTAGACATATGCTGCTTCTCGGCCTGGAATTTGCCCGACTGATGTACGGCCGGATCAAGCCCAAAGAAAGCGGCAAGCTCCCTGCCGCTGCTGAACGCTTCAACATTCCCGATCTCAGCCAGCAGCGTTGCGGCGCTCAGAAATCCTACGCCGGGCACTGTCTGCAGGAGCTCAATACGTCCGCGAAGCGTCTCGCTGCTGTCAGCGACCATTTCCTGCATGTAGCGCAAAATGTGCTGCACGCATTCCTCTTGGTGCTGATAGGAATTTATATAGAGCTGCGTGCGAAAAGCACTGGAGGACAGCTGGCGGCCAAATTGGAAGGCATCCTTGGCGGCGTCGGCGAGCTTTGTGTATTTGTCCTCTGCATAAGCTGCACCCTGGCGGGAGACGTTCCGGATGAGATTTACGATCTCGTCCTTAGGGGTAGCAAGAAGGCTCTGCGGATCGGGCCATTTGTCCAGGACAGCCAGCGAGACCCGGGTTGTCAGCTTGGAGAATACGCTGGCGTATCCAGGCCAGACAGCCTTGATGTGTCCCGTAAGCTTCAGCACACTCTTTGTGCGCTGCGTTACGGCATCATCATAATCCCGCACCAGATCCCGCAGGGCGGCCATCTCGTCATCTGGAACCACCGACGTTTTGAGGCCTGGGCGGAGTCCCACCAAAGCGATCTTTTTCGAGTCGAATTTGTCGTTGTGAATTTGGCGGACGCCGATATTCGTGCTACTCTTGGTAATGATAGGGTTAATGACGGAGCAGTCAAAACCTTTATCTCTGAAGTAGCACAGGAGTGGGATGTGGTAGATCCCCGTGGACTCCATGAAGCAGCGGCTTGTGAGAGAATACGACTCCTATGCCTCTTGTATTCTCTGAACCGCGCGTGCTCTGGAACTGGGATCACTGTGTACGATCTTAAACGGTTTGCCAATAGCGGCACCGTCCGGATCAACGATCGACATGTAGCTGAAATCAGCCCCTACGTCGATGCCTACAGAGAGATATTGCTGCATCTCTGCTGCGTTATTTTCCTGTTTCTTCATTACTTCTTGTCCTTTCTGACAGGGATCCGTTTTCAGACAGACTACAGCCTAGCACGTTATCCGGGTATCACCATAAAAGCTCCCAACCAGCCAAAACGTAGATCTCCGCCTGCAACGGGGTGGACAGACTTTCAGACGGGTATCACCAGCAGACCTGCCAGCTTCCAAGGAGGAGACGTCCATGACCCTGTCCAAGCAGATTACATCTTACCACGATCCAGCTGCCAGTCATGGAGCCTGTACGGCGATACCCAAACTCGCGCCGTCTGATCAGCCTCTGATGGGTTTGGAGATGCACATCCCTTCAGCTGATCGCCTCAAAAATGACCAACTGCTGAGCTTGAGTTCAGCATTGTAACTCACGCGGGTCTCTGACGGACGTATGTTCGTCCTTTGACCTGATGTAGAAATGATACGTGATTGGAGAGTCCGACCGGTCTCTCTGGGCTTAACTACACTATACTAGGAGACGGCTATGAATACGATTACAGGCGCGTCGTTTCCTCCCAGTGATTGAAT
>CAYNKM010000363.1:0-2282 GCA_964397795.1 uncultured Desulfovibrio sp.
ATTTAACATCCAAATAAGGCAGGGCTTTGATAAATATATAATCTTGTGAAGAAAGCTTTTTTTCTTTATTTTCGCTCAAAATCCATTCCTCAAATTTTTAAAAAACTTGCAAAAGCCAGGTTTAATGCGGTGAAGCGAATCAAAGCCTCATCCCAAGTTTATCCGCATATTCTGATAGCTGAAGCGCTCCATGCCCGCAGGAACGCAATCCGGCCCCCCCCTGTCTTTGTATCTCTCCAATAAAGCCAATATTTCCTCTGGATCGCGGCAAAAATAGGGGTAATCCTTCCCCAAAAGCTCTTTCTGCGCGGCGCTAGGATAGGCGATGCAGGGAAGGCCCATTGCCGCGTTTTCTATAAGCTTTGTTGAATATTCTGGAATGCTTTCCTCAAAATCAGGATCCCGCCAGCACCATACAAAGTCCATTCCGCTCATCAAATCCATTGTTTCCTCGCGGCTTATGCGATAATGAACAGTTACTGGTATCCTCTCCATAAGAGAGCCAATCTTTTCTTTAAAAGCCTCATCAGCAAATATTTTGGACACTGCCAAGTGCACATGAAGCTTCAAGCCCATTTCCTGGGCCTGGGCCGCAACTTCCAGCAATGCATCCACTCCCCAATGCGGGTAAATCTTGCCTCCATAGCCGATATGCAAACTGCCGTCTATGAATTTCTTGCGGCCTGGAGCCTTTTCACTATCATAACTTGGGGGCAAAAGAGAACTATTGAAAGGATGGCCAAAAAAGCCCTTATAAATTTCCGCCAGCATGGATGTTTGAATATGCGAGCGGCTTGAACCAGCCAAAAGATCGAGAACAAGCGGTTGTTTTTTCTCCTTTAGCTCAAAATAAACCTCATCCTCAGGCGCATAAAATCCCGCTAAGTAGGCGTTCAGGCGCTTGCCCAATTTTCCCCTTTTCGCCAAAATCCTGGCAGCATCGTAATCCCTGGTTAGAATCGCAGCTTCCGGCGCCATTTCTGCGATTTTATCCAGCAGATCAGCGGCAAGTTCAGGATTATTTATCCAGGACAGCCCAAAATATCGCGGCTCAATAAAAATCAAATCACCAGAACAATTTTCAAAAACATTGCCTGGCTGAAGGTTACGGCTTATCAGAACAATGGTCTTATACTGCTGGCCGAGAATGGAGGACACATTGCTCATCCAAAAAGATGAGCCGTCTATGATGTTTGGGTTTGCGTTATAATAAACAATGGCTTTAGCGTCTTTAAGCGCCTCTGCCAAATAGGGGCTTTTGACAGTTTTGATAAGGCGCATCTCTTTATCTATGGTTTTATCCCAGCCTGACTGCTGCCTGGCTTTTTCAGCGGCATATTTTGACTTTTGCAGATAAAGATCAGGATTATGATAAAGCGATTCAATCGCTTCGGCCAAATCAAGCGCGCTTTCAGGCTCTGTCAGCATGGCGCTGCTTTCATCAGCAAATTCTGGGACAGCGCTAGTATTTGTGGTTACTGGAACAAGACCGGAGCTCATGGCTTCATCACAGGAAATTCCCTGAGTATCCATGCGGGTTGGGGAGAGGAATACTCCATGAGAGCCATACAAGGCTGATATTTCATCCCCGAGCAAAAAGCCCTTATGGATTTTTACATTTGGATATTTTCTTAATGGCCGAACGGTATTTTCAAAAAGCTCTCCGTCACCATAAAAGGAAAATTCAAGATCTTTAAACCAGGGCTTATCCCGCAGAAGAGCGATAGCGACCGCGCTCAAGTCATTTGCGTATGCAAGCGATACGTACGGGCGTATGGAAAGAATTTTCAATCTGTCTTCAGCCCTTTTTTCCTTATAAGGAAAAAGCTCCTGATCTACGTAATTAGGAATCACATGAGCCGGAAAATCATCTGCTAGCCTGTAATCTTCTATAGTTTGGGATTTCAAATATTCAGAACTAAAGACAAATTCAATTTTATCTTTATATCTGAATACTTGGCGCCACATTTTATCCCTTGCCGCTCCGTCAGCCAGGGCTTTTTCAATTTTATCCTTAGACAGCCTTCCTAACTCAAAGGGACGGCGCTGCCAGTGCTGAACTTCCGAGCCATGCAGCCATATGATTATTCGAATCCTGCCTATAAATTTAGACAAGACCTGCCATATGGATGTGTCCAGCAAATGAACGCAAACCGTCTTGATTATTCAGCTTGCAAGAAGGCTTCTTAAATGCTCCATGTTTCCCGAAAGAACATTAATTCGCTCCTATTCCCTGGCAAAAAGGCTCTCTTTTGCTTTAAACTCAAACATTGTCACCGGCA
>CAYNKM010000364.1:0-2279 GCA_964397795.1 uncultured Desulfovibrio sp.
TGTCAAGTCAGCGCCGCGCAAATGCCATGACACAAAATCCTGCATAGATGTTGCCAGAGAAATTGTGAATGTGCTGGAGAATTATATCCAGACCCAAAAACAGCAGGAGCAATCGCAGCCATCCCCTAGCCTAACTAACTGCAATGAGCCTAAATCGGCGGAAAGCAACGCCGCTAATAGCGAAGAACAAAACAGCGGTCAGGACAATGTTCAGAGTGAGGCAAATGAAAAGTCAAGTAATGATGCCACGGGCGATTCTTGCTCTCAATCGAGGAAACAGGAGGCTGAAGAACAATCAGCGGGAAATAATCACGATAACCAGCAAGCAGAGGGACAGCCCACAACCCCTCTGGAAATGCTGGAAGATGCCCTTGAAAACACGGAAAATCTTGTGCCATTGGACATGGGCGAAATAGCGGGCAAGGAACTGGAGCGCATGGAAGATGAAGATGTTCAGGATAAATTGAGCGTGGCCATACCCGTGCCTTCCCGTTACAAGGCATATATGCCAGATGAAATCATGGGAATCAGGCGGGAAACAGCGGCTCTGCGAACACGGCTCAATGCTCTTTTGCAAGCAAAAGATGAAGCCAGAACTCACGTATCACGCTCCGGTAAAGTGGATTTGCGCAGAATAAGCAGGATTGCCTGTCAGGATACGCGCATTTTCGCAAGACGGACAAGCAGACAAGGGATAAATACGGCCATCCATATTCTTCTGGACGCATCATATTCAATGGAGCATGGCAAAATGGAGCTTGCCGCCAAAGCAACCTATGCGCTGGCATCCGCTCTGGATAATGTGCGAGGCGTAAATGTGGGCGTAACCGCATTTCCGGCTCCCTTGACTGTCGATGATATTGTCAATGCTGGGGATGCCGTCCATGTGTCCATTATCAAGCGGCATGGACAGGCCCTGTATGATCGTTTCAATATTCAAGGTTGCGGCGGTACGCCTCTGGCTGAAGCGCTCTGGTGGCTCTTGCAGGAAATGCTGCCATTGAGAGAGAACAGGAAAATTGTCCTGATACTATCTGACGGCTTTCCTGACAATACCAGTATGGCGAAAAAGGCTCTGACTGCGCTAACTGCGCACGGCTTTGAGGTCTATGGCATCGGCATCCAGACCAGCGCCATGACCAGATTATTGCCGGAAAACAGAAGCGTGGCGATTTACGACTTGAAGGAACTTGTGCAAGCCGTATTTGACCTTTTGCGGCCCGCGTTGCTCAAGGCACATGGAGGCTGCCATGCTGCCTCCTGACTGGAACCGCGACACCGATGTGGCGCATACCCTGTGGTTTGCCCCGCATGAAACAAAATTGATGAAAAAACTGCGGCGCATTTGCCGCTAAACCCGTAGCATCAAAAGGAGATAAAAATGAGCTGGACTGTTTGGATTCCCGTGGCTGTGGCGGTTCTGGAAGTCATCAAGGAAAACATGGATGACTAACTTTTAGATGGGAAGGCGGCTGGCTTTGGCTGGCCGCCAATTTTATTATTTGAGAGATAATACACTTCTTTTTTCTATACATTCTGAAGTTTTTGAAAGCCATCTCCCGATTGTAGATTGCTCAATATTTATAATATCTTTATTTCCAAATAGATTGGCTAAATTTACTAATTTTGTCAGATAATGAGAATCTAGGATTTTTTCTAATATATTACTTACACTTTCTTTTTCTATTCCATTCATAATTATGAAATCATATGCAAAAAGTCCTATAATCCTTCCAAAAGTTGAGTCTAAAGAAAATTTATCATCAATTATATACTTTCTATTTTTAAAATTTATAGATAGTATATTTGAACTATCGTTAGATTGAGAAATAAGTTTAAGGGTCAATTCGAAAACTTTAAAAAGAATTCCAAAAAATATGTAAATATTGCACTTAAATATTGGAGTATCGGATTTATAGGGATGGCTATAGCTAACTTGTTAATAAACTTTTTTATCTTAGAGGGTATCGCTCCTAATGAGGAAATAAATAGAGAGATATTGAATTCCCAATTGGTTTATTCGGTTATCAGTATGTGTTTCCTAGGTCCTATTTTAGAAGAATTATTGTTTAGGTTGAATTTTAAAGATGCGATTACTAAAAGAAATACATTTATTTTGGTCACAGGTTTTTTGTTCGGTTTAATGCATGTTCTTTTATCTTCATCCAGTTTAATAGAATTCATATACGTCATTCCCTATTCTATTTTAGGATTCGCATTCGGAGCTATATTTTATGATACAGATAATATTTATTCGTCGATCCTTGCTCACAGTTTTC
>CAYNKM010000365.1:0-2245 GCA_964397795.1 uncultured Desulfovibrio sp.
TCACAAAAGTTGTCATCCCCCAGAAATATCAACAGTTCGGTTAAACATAGCCTTTTTTATTTAAAAGCCCAGGGATCTTTATGGGGGATCTGGTGTGTGAAAATTTTTTATGCTAGAAAATTTCAGGATAAGTTTTCATATTTAAAAGCCGGAGGAGAAATATGGGTCAGAAAATTGTGATAATAGGCGGAGTGGCTCTCGGACCTAAAGCCGCGGCGCGCTGCAAAAGGCTGGATCCGGAAGCGGAAGTGACTATCGTAGATGAAAATGAATATATCTCATATGGCGGCTGCGGCATGCCGTATTATGTTTCCGGTGAAGTGCAGAATATTGACGCTCTGCGCGCCACGGCCGCGGACGTCATCCGGGATCCGGTTTTTTTCAGGGATATGAAGGGCGTGACAGTCCGTAATGAAACCCTTGCAAAAAAAATTGACCGCCAAAAAAAGACTGTTCTGGTGGAAAATCTGAAGACGGGAACAGAGGAGGAATTGCCCTATGACAAGCTGGTCCTGGCGACCGGTGCAAGGGCGCGCGTTCCCGAAATCTGCGGGGTTACCCTCAAGGGAGTTTTAGCCTTAAGCCGTCTGGAAGAAGCCAAAATGATCCGTGATTTCTGCGAAAAGAGAAAGGTGCAGGAAGCCGTTATTATTGGCGGAGGTTTTATTGGGCTGGAAGCGGCCGTGGCCCTGGCGGATATGTGGGGAATAAAGGTCAGCATAATAGAAATGATGGACCAGCTTTTGCCCGGCATTGTTTCTCCCCTTCTCTCCAGAATGGCCGTCAATGACTGCAATAAAGCCGGAGTGGACGTTTACCTTTCTGAAAAAGTCCTGCGCATGGAAGGAGATGGCGATGAGGTGGCCAGGGTTGTCACAGATAAAAGAACCCTCAATGCCCAGCTTGTCATTACCGCTGCCGGAGTAATCCCCAATAACAAGCTGGCCGTTGACGCCGGTCTGGAAGTCGCCCCGTTTGGAGGAATTATCGCCAATGAGCATATGCAGACCTCCGACCCCAATATCTATACCGGCGGAGACTGCGCGTCGATAAAAAATATTATTACAGGAAAAATGGGCTATCTGCCCCTAGGTTCCATGGCCAATCGCCAGGGCAGGGTCATAGGGACAAATCTCGCGGGCTTGAACGCCACTTTTCCGGGCTATGTGGGAACCTGGGCTGTCAAATTGTTTAAGCTTTCTTTCTGCGGCGTTGGCCTGACTCCAGCCAAAGCGGTGCAGGCAGGATATGACGCCATAGGCGTATCCATCGAACAGTTGAATCGCGCCCATTTTTATCCTGAAAAGAAAATGATGACCCTTGAAATAGTGGTCAACCAGAAAGACAGATCCGTCTATGGCCTGCAGGGCTGCTGCGAGGACGGCGACGCTGTCAAGGCCCGTATCGACTCCGTGGCCGGCGTTCTGGAATATGCGAAACCGGTTATTGAAGATATTTCCAATCTTGAAGTCGCTTATTCTCCCCCCTTCTCCGCCGCCATGGATGCGGTCAACACAGTCGCCAATGTGGCCGACAATGTTGTTTCCGGACGTTTTAAAGCCAGAAATGGCGCTGAATTTATGGATCTCTGGCATAACCGGGGAAGCAATGACGTCTTCTTTATTGATATGCGTCCTCCCAAAGCCAGTAAAAAAATTGAAGCCGAATATCCGGAGTGGCATGCCATTCCGCTTGAAGAACTCCGCAACAGGATTGATGAAATCCCCAGGGACAGACCCCTGGCCCTGATTTGCAATTCCGGTCTCAGGGCCTATGAAGGCCTTCAGTATCTGAACCATCAAGGTTTTAAGGATGCCGTCAATTCAATGGGCGGCATGCAGGCAGTGACAAAAATGGGACTAAAACCCTAGATAAATTATTTTTGCCCTTCTGAAATTTGCCCATGCCTTATTTGGCATGGGTTTTTCTTTTTTAATATCGCCAGCTAAAATTTTGAAAGGCGCACCTATCCCCGGTCAGGGAATTGGGC
Organism: uncultured Desulfovibrio sp.; assembly: GCA_964397795.1. GTDB lineage: Bacteria > Desulfobacterota > Desulfovibrionia > Desulfovibrionales > Desulfovibrionaceae > Desulfovibrio. The sequence continues at coordinate 1,991 of CAYNKM010000365.1, forward strand.
GGTAAATCGCTGTCTGGCGCGTATCATTCTGGACCGGGTTGGGAAAGGCGGGTTTGCCAATTTTTTGGAGAAGCCACCGGAATGGCCCCGACTGTCATAAAATTGGCAAAAGCTGGATTTCTTCAGTATAACTATCTGAAATAACAATATTTGTTTAGATTGGCACGACCTATGCTAATAGGAAGGGAAAATAAAAATATAATGGCAGAAGCTGGCTGGTGGATTCCGGCAGCCCTGCAGGAGGATATATGAAAA
>CAYNKM010000366.1:0-2243 GCA_964397795.1 uncultured Desulfovibrio sp.
AAGCCATCTCGGCCTGCCAACTCAAAACCATCAAACACGCATCCAAATGCCCATCCTTCAATTCATGACACTATAAATGATGGTATAAACAAGGGCACGATAGGAAATGAAGATCATCATCTAACGACAGATCACGGTGCGGGTTTTATTTCTCACACTCTTATCCATAATAATCGCCATGAGGCAACGCGTCTTGTAGAAGGCTCTTCCCGCATGATCATTCTTGGCGCCGTGCCCCAGCTCCTGCTTGTCGCAAACGGAGCCGCCGAATCCGCAATGTCGGATAGAACAGGGATCACTGGTCTCCTGATGCGGGAAGACAGCTTGCACACCCGCAGCATATCCCTTTGGGCCGTTCCGCTATACAAGACTTCCACGGCCTGGAATCTGGAGGCTGGCAATCTTGATTATGATTATAATGGAGGAATAGGCGGGATCGCGGTAGGAGGGGATATTACTTTTGGAGATGTGATCCGGGCGGGGTTATCATTTAATATTGGCGGAGGTTATTCAAAGAGTGGCGGCAACCTGCCAGACACGGAAAACAACATGAATTTCTGGGGTGTTGGCGCCTATGCTGGCTGGATAATGGGCAATTTTGGCATCGATGCCGATATAAGCTTCACATCATCATATAACAAGCTTAAGCAGGATGTGTCCGCGCTTAATGGCTGGCAGGATCTGAAAACAGACGCCCAGGCCTATGCGTTATCCACCGGTCTGAATTTCGAATATCTTTTCAGGACGCCTGCCCTGGACATTGTTCCGCATGCTGGTTTCAAGTACCATCATTTGCATGTCTATGATTATGACATAACCCATAATGGCAATACCATAATTGATGGAAAAAGCTTCTCACAGAATATATGGACCTTCCCTGCGGGAGTGAAACTTGAAAAGGATTTCACTCTTGACAATGGGCTGCGCCTCAAACCATCCCTGGATCTGCGGGTTACGCCAGCGACAGGAGATATTTTTGCCAAAACCACAACCCGCTTTACAAGAACGGATACCGACATTGAATTAAGCACAAAGGTAATGGATTATATAATGTGGGGAGTGACGCTTGGTCTGGAAGCCCGATATGAGAATTTCACAGCGGGAATAAGCTATAGCCTGGATGCCGGCAGTAACACTTTGAGCAACGGCATTTTTGGCACATTCAGATATGAGTTCTGAGGGATTATATGCGGGACTTTTAAATAAAATATAGACATTTTGAGCTTTCCGGAGAATTGAACGTTTCCATCCTGAATGAAACCAGTTCTCCGGAAAGCTGTTTTTTAGCGGATATTTTTATAAATATGTATAATATTGCCTATTTCGCGTTTTGCCAGGTATTGTAATGAATTGCATCCGGATTAAATTGCTCTTTAACCTTGAAATCGGTGACTTTTGGATGACCAATCACAATTAGGCCAATAGGTTGAATATAATCGGGAAGATTGCATAATTTGGAAAATCCCTCCATCCTGTCCTTATAGGGATAGATTCCGGTGAATACTGCACCAAGTCCCAGCGCTGTGGCGGATAGAAGCAGATTTTCGGAACAGATACCAATATCTATAATTCCCATGCCCTTTTCCTTCTCCTTCTGTGTGTTCAGACACACCAGGATACCAAGGGGAGCGTCTTTGGCATATCTGGCCCAGGAATTAATATCACCTACCTGAGCAAGAAGATTCTTGTCGGTAATAACCACAAACTCCCAGGGCTGCTCATTGGCCGCGCTTGGGGCGCGCATCGCGGCGCGGAGTATTTTCTCAATATCCTCATTGCTGACTGGCTCATCGGTAAATGACCTTGAGCTATGCCGGTTATTGAGAACGGTGAAAAAATCCGCATTTGCTTCCGCTGCCCCTGCTAAAGATGGCAAACATGCGATTCCCGCGCCGGTAAGAAAAGCGGCTTTTGTAAACTGACGACGTTTCATTTTTCACTCCTTTGCGGCTGACGCCTTATCTGATTGGAACTGGCGATATGGCCATTGCTTTTACATGAGCTGAAAACAATAGCGTTCCAGCTGGCAAATATCCCACCTGATTTTCATAAATTGAGCATAAACCATGTATTGATTTTTCCTGGGGATGTCAACTTTTACCCGCCAGGGGCCGCATATTCTCACAGATTCCCTTTTTCTGAAAACTTTGGGTATTATTGATGTAACTTAATGGAGAAATTAAGCTTATCCCATACTTTACCTAAACACATTCTGTTTATTCTGTCCAATTTTTTCTTTAAAT
>CAYNKM010000367.1:0-2235 GCA_964397795.1 uncultured Desulfovibrio sp.
TTATTTATGTTTAAATTTATAAGATTATTTGTATGAATATGTAAACCTATATTATTTATCCACGATATTTTTTATCTGGTTTTTAAATTTATAATCAAGTCAGGCAGTCATGACAAATTTTATGAAAGGTATGACCTTCACCATGGAGGGAAAGGAATATGAGATTCTTTCTGAAGGCACAAATGATCCTTCGTCATACCTTGTATATGTAGCCTTGCATGAAAACGAAGGCGAAGATCCCAAAACCCTGAGAATATGGAAAGCTGAAGCGAAGCTTGCCCGTGGAGATATAACCATAAATGGGCATATAGACGAAGAAATACGGAAAAAGCGCGGAGAGAATCCATATCCTGTATTGTCCGATCCCCTTGAGCAGATTGCGGATCTTAAAAGACGTATCATGGCTATTGAGGAAAGGCGTCTTTCCTTGCTCAAGATTGACGATCCAAAGGGCCACGCGCTTTTGCAGGACAATGTCTTCAGACCCAACAAGGCTTTTAATATTTGGGACTATACATTGACTTCCGGCGATTATCTTAAAAAGTCTCGCGCTATCCAGTATATTAAAATCAAGGGAATAATTATTGGCATATCAGTCAACTCTCAAATACTGGAACATTTTTCATTTAATATTTCCGATCAGGTTCAACCAGGCATTCCGGTTTCAGATGACACCCTTGTGGCAGAAGGCCGCGTTAAAATAGTTCTGGACTCTCAGGCTCAGACAATTCAGGGGGCGAAAACAAGGATTATCCATGAAGATTTGGGCGGAAGAATTGAATTGGAAATGGATATGGGAATTAGCTGCGTATGTAATTCAGGTGAATTTAAAACACAGGCGAATTTCAGTAAAGTGGCCTATATAAGGGATGTGAACGCGCCAGGCCTTTTGATAAACCGGATCGCGTTTCCCGAGATTGGCAATCATATGGTTGGAATAGAGGGAATAAGCGCGGATATTTATATCTCTGGACAGGAACTGGAAGAAAATATTTATCAATAGTTAAAAAGGAATAATATGTTCTGGAAGACTCTGCCGTGGCAATGTTTAAATTCCATCCAGGCGATAGTCTTTGCCAGGTTTCAGATGCTGATTAAAACAGCAATATTTTGAGCCGTAAAACAATTGTAATTTTTATTTAAGAGCGGGGCTGGCGGAAACAGGCGGTGGAAAACTTTTTATTTATCCTCACCGTGGTGAACCCACCAGCCTTTTTCCACCATATCGTACCACCAATGATGGGGATTGGTTTTTAAAATCGCATCCGCCAGATCCCTGCCCCATTGGGTACGCAGTCTTTTTAATGCACTGTCGAGCCAATCCCTCGCAAAATCATTTCCCCTGCATAATTCAGTCTGCAAATTACAGATAAGATCCAGCTGATCCGCGTCATGCGCCAGCTTGGAAGCAAGGCTTTCCTTCTCTTCCAGTTCGTTCCACAAGGAAAGAATTTCTTCTTCAAGCCCTGTTCCACGTGTGGCATCCTTTATAGCGGCCACCGCGTCACAGGTATCGTAGCGGTGGTTCACATAATTGAAGTCTCCCGTTCTTGCCTCATGCAGGTCATGAAAAAGGCACATATAACATACCCGGGAGGGATCAATTCCGGCGAGACGGGCCAGCACAAAGCCAATCACGCTTACGCGGAAAGAATGTTCGGCCACATTTTCCCTGCCGCTTCCCAAAAAGGGGAAACCACTTCTGGGAATATTCCTGAGCATTCCCGCTTCATTGAAAAGATCAGCCAATCGGGAAAGCCGGTGGGAATATCTGAAAGCTTCCATATCGTTTTCAGCCATAATCAAAGCCCTTATAACCGGAAAAGCCGGCAATTCAAAAAATCGCCGGCCTGTAAAAAGATTGGATCAAAAAAATTTATAAACCCTGGGCGATCATCGCGTTGGCAACCTTACGGAAGCCGGCTATATTCGCGCCCGCGACAAGATTGCCTGGTTCTCCAAATTCCGCCGCGGTATCGGCCGCGTTTTTGTAAATATTTTCCATAATCTGCTTTAATTTGGCGTCAACTGTGGCAAAATCCCATTCCTGCATACTCGCGTTTTGAGCCATTTCAAGCTGGCTTGTCGCCACGCCACCCGCATTCGCGGCCTTGGCGGGAGCATAGGCAATGCCGGATTTAATAAAAAGATGAACCGCATCCAGAGTTGAGGGCATATTTGCGCCTTCGGACACACATTTGCAGCCATTTTTCAGCAGAATCTCGGCGTCCTTAA
>CAYNKM010000368.1:0-2224 GCA_964397795.1 uncultured Desulfovibrio sp.
CTTGTTTCCAACCTGGGTGGAAAAATTGTCTATTCCATCCCGCAACTGATTTAATGCCTCGTAAGCCTGTCCCCGAATCAATTCGCGGTTTTCTTCCAGTATTTCCTTTGCGCTTTTTTCCGCCTCGCCTACAATTTCCTGTAATTCAGCCAGGGCCGCGCTTTTCCCTTCCTCCCTGTTTTTACCGGCTTCCTGCCTCGCCATTGCGAGTTTCGCCTCATAATCTTCAAGGCGATCCACCGCTTCCTGATAAAGCTGGTCGGCTTCGCTGGCCAGATTATCCATTATGTCGTTTCTTTTTTTGATAATTTCACGGACAGGACGGATTAAGAGATAATTCAGAAAAAAAATGGCGACAAAAAAATTAATCAGCTGAAACACAAGGGTGATATTTAGGTCAAGCATCCTGCCCCCCGCTGGATCTGTTGGATAACATAAAAAAATCTATCCTGTAATCGCCTTCATGTCAATGCGTTCCCCCCGCCTGCCACGACCTGCCAAATTATTATTATCATTAAAAAATTCAACTTTTGGCCAGACGCGCCAAAACTACGGCAATTCTCAAAGACAGGTTTATTTCCGGTTTATTTAATGAATTTTTACTTTGTTTTCAATAAATTATGGAAAATATCCTCATATTCCACTTTACATATGCATTTTATATAACTATTATTCATTTGCCTGAAAAACGGGCGAAAAAATGTAAGCAAGGAGATTAGCAATGAAAAAATTCGTGTTTCTCGCGGCTCTGGCAATGGTAATGTGCTTTGGCTCCCGCGCTCAAAGCCAGGATCTGCCTCTTGTTGGCGATTACACCAATGAGGCCGGCCAGGTTGTCATCGCCAAGGCTCCCGCGGCTGAAGGCAATTATGTTGTCGCCATTCAGTCTGCCGATGGAAAATGCCTTGTCCAGATTGAAGCCGCCACCAACCAGGTAACCGCCCAGGGACAGGACACAGGCGCGACTTTCCATCCCAACACCATAGTCGCCGTTGACTCCCAGACTTATCCCGCCTTCTCCCTGTGGCCAGAAGACCAGACTATCCGTCTGGCAGATGACGCCCTTCCTTTTGACAAGCTCGATCCGGCCTGCCAGGTTTTCAAGGGCAATATGGTCTTTACCCGCAAGTAAGATTCTGACAGTCTGACTTTATTAAGTCCCTCCATTATCGGAGGGACTTTTTTATGTCATATTGAAATTTACCTTTATTTTATAGAGCCTAGTCGCCGGTAAATTCAGGATTTTGATACCAGTTTCCCTTTCCAGACCGGAAAGGATTTTTTCCGCTTCTTCCCTGCTTTCGCTTATCAGCGTAAACCATATATTATAGGAATGATCTCTCTCATAATTATGGGTCACTCCGTTAATGGCGTTAATCCTTTCTATAAAATTCTCTTTTTGGCTTTCCGAAACCCTGGCGGCGCATAGGGTTGAAGCAAAGCCGATCTTTCCCGACTGGAAATTCGCTCCAATCCTGCGGATTAGACCGTTATTCCGCATCTTTTTCACTCTTGAATAAGCCTCGTCTTCCGTAATGCCGACCATTTCGCCAATTTTGGCATAAGGATGGGAAACAAGCGGAAAATCGCCCTGAATTATGTCCAGAATAAGGCGATCCAAAGGATCAAGACCTTCATCACTCTTCATTTTTTACCCGTTTTGCCGGCTGAAAGGCGCAGAGGGGTTCTTCTCCAAGGTAATTTCCGGTCATGGTGTAAGCCCTTGCCCGGCATCCCCCACAAACGGAATGGTAGTGGCATATGCCACATTTGCCCTCATATTTTTGGGGATCGCGCAGATTTTTAAAATGAACGCTATTCTTCCATATTTCAGGAAAAGGTGTTTCGCGGACATTCCCGCAATTCAGATCGAGATAACCGCAGGGTTGCACCTGGCCTGAATGACTTATAAAGCAGAAACCCGTACCACCCAGACAACCTCTGCTCATTGCGTCCATGCCGAAATTGGCGGGATTTATATCCAGCCCTTCCGCCGCTGCTTTCTGACGCATGATTCTGAAATAATGCGGAGCGCAAGTCGCCTTCAATTGCATATCCGTGTTTTTGCGAAAATCATAAAACCAGTGCAGGGTCTCCTCATATTCCCTGGCGGATATAATCTGATCTTCCAGACCGGCCGCGCGGCCAGTGGGTACTAGGAGAAAAATATGCCAGGCGCAAGCTCCCAGTTTTTGGCAGAGACTGAAAATATCCTTGAAACTTT
>CAYNKM010000369.1:0-2215 GCA_964397795.1 uncultured Desulfovibrio sp.
CTGCCGCCGAAATGGCCGCCAAATCCAGAATGCAGGCGGCGAACGATGAATTTGAAAAAGCCAGCAAGGCCCGTGCGGCCATGGATGTGGAATTAAACAAGATTCGCGCCCAACTGCAAAGGGCAAGAAGGGGTTTGAGTCCTGATGTGCTGGAAAGCGCGGTAAGCGGAAAGACCGCTCCTCCGCAAATTGTGGATCTCTATGCTCCGGTGACTGGCAAAGTGATACGGGTATCGGCGGAACCCGGCCATCTGGTAAAAAAGGGCCAAGGTCTGGTCACAATTATGCCCGTAGGAGATGATTATCTTGCAAACGCCTGGGTTCAGGCCTGGTTTCCCCTGGATACACGGAATGTATTGAAGCCTGGACAAGACGCACTTATCAAGTTTAATAATGATACCCCCCTTAAGGGTAAAATAAAAAGCGTTGGAAACAGCAGCGAGAAAATATTGAGCGGCGGCGAGAAAAGAAGCAATAATAATTATCTTGATGTAAAGATCGTTTTGGATGATCCCTTCAAGGCCAAATCCATTGAGCCTGGAACAAAAGCGGAATGTCTGGTTCAGACAAGATATCTGTTTGGTTTGACATTTTTTTAAAAGGGATCCTTGGCAACAACTTTTTCCTCTGCATGGGCATATCGAGCCCCAAAAGCGAAAGATATGGGCGAGATGCCCAAGTTGGCTATGAAGGGTATGAAATAATTTTCTTTCAGTAAAAATTTATTGCTTTTTGGAAATCTTTATATTAAAAATATCAGGTTTATAAATAAATTGGGCAGTTAGCTCAGCTGGTAGAGCGCCGCCCTTACAAGGCGGTGGCCGCAGGTTCAAGTCCTGCACTGCCCACCAATAATATCAAGGGGTTATGGGTGCATCCATAACCCCTTTACAATTTGCACACATTAGATTGCACACATTGAACAGTAGCGGGCATTGCCTCAATTGCCTTTCGTTTTTGGTCATTCCGCACATGCTGATAATGTTTGAGAACCATTGTTGGCGAAGAATGCCCCATAAGGCTGGCCAAGGTTCCATAATCCACTCCGGCCGCAATCGCGTCTGTGGCAAACGCATGCCTCAAATCATAAGGCCTTATATGCCTGGTTATTCCGGCTTTTTGCAACGCCAGCCGCCACGCTGTTTTAATGCTCTTGACCATGCGCCCCTTATAATGGACGACCATATTCAAGCCTTTTTTTAAATCTACAGCTTTCCAATCCTGGAAAAGGGGAAGCAGGGCATTATGCATGGGGATTTCCCGGTACTCTTGCACCGTACCTTTTTTTGCGTTTGGCACTCTGATTATTTCCATTTCAAGATCAACCATATCCCAGGAAAGCCGTAAAAGCTCTGATTGCCCTACACGCATTCCGAAGTGATAGCCAAGAATAATAACCCGTTTCAAATGCTCTGGCGCCATATTATAGATGGCTACAATTTCTGACTGGGTTGGCGGCATGTACCGCATAAATTCACCGCTCTGGATTACTGGGAAAGGAGGCAAGCTCTTGATAAGACCCTCCCTAAAAGCCCATCCAAAAGCCGCTTTTATTATGCCCATTTTCCTGCGCGCCGTTGATCCCTTATTCCCCATGGCAAGCAGCTCATCTTTCATTTTTAATAAAAGCTGGCCGTCAAATTCTTCCAGGGGTTTATCGCCATACCTTTCAATAATTCCTTTTATGGCCAGCAGTGTTCTTTCCAGATTGGCAAATTCCAGATTTCGGGCTTTCAGATACATATAAATCAGACTTTCAAGATTTTGTTTCCTTTCTTCCTCTGTAATGTTGCCTCTGCGGAAAGACTCCCTTTCAAATTGAAGCTGGTATTTGACATAAGCATCCAGCTTCTGCGCCTCTTCCATTGTCGCACAGGATTTGCTTTCCCGTCTGCCGGTAAACGGGTTTGTCCAATAAACAAAAAAGGGGCGTTGACGCCCTTTTTGTTCTCTAATTGCCATGCGCACTCCTATTGCAGGGGGGCCGAATTGAAATCCATGAAAACATCTTTCGCGCTTCTTCCTTTTAATAAATTGGGCTTGCTGGCAGAAGCGCGCCGACTGGATTTTTTTCTGGCTTCCTGTGCCTGGACGTGCAATGTGTCTGCCACACGAATAACCGCAGACGTTCTCCAATGCAAGCCGTGTTTTCTGCCCTTTCCAAGATCAATAGGGTGAACGCCATGTTCAAGGAGCAGCGCCCGGGCCTGCTTCT
>CAYNKM010000370.1:0-2212 GCA_964397795.1 uncultured Desulfovibrio sp.
TCTATTACCGCCAGTGTCCGATTTTTCTCCCGGACAGAATGTTTTCCATATATCTTTTAATAAACGCGGAATCATAAAGGAAATAGATTCCCGCAAGGGCAGAGCCCGTATTGATATGGATGGGGTCAGCCTTTGGGCTGAATTTAAGGATCTGCGGAAACCCGGCGAAAATGGAACTGGAGCAAAGCTTCAAAAGGGAGCGGCGATAAAAAATATTTCCCCTGCCGCTTCCCTTACCCTGGATGTGAGGGGGAAAAGATCGGATGAAGCCTTGCTTGAAGTGGAAAAATTTTTGGACAAGGCAATTTTGGCTGGATTTTCCGAGCTGGAAATTATTCATGGCCGAGGAACAGGGGCATTGCGCAGGGAAATTCATGAATATTTAAAGTCGTCCCGTCTGGTGGGAAAATTTTCACTGGCTCCGGAAGATCGGGGAGGGGATGGAATGACAATCGTGGCGTTGGTTTAGTCTATGCAAATGTCGGAGGCTATAAAAGCCATAAAGGAAAAATTGAATATAGCCGAAATAGTACGGCGATATGTAGATTTAAAGCAAAATGGGTCTCGCTTTGTGGCCCCCTGCCCTTTCCATCAGGAAACCAAACCGTCTTTTTCTGTGGATCCGGAAAAGGGCTATTTCCATTGCTTTGGCTGTCAGGCATCCGGGGATATTTTTGAATTTTACAGTCGCATAAATGGACTGGAATTTAAGGAAGCGCTGGAGCAGCTGGCAGAAGAGGCTGGAATTGAAATAGATAAATACAATAATCCTGAACAATTTAAAAAAAATAAACAGGAAGCCAGTATCAAACGGCAAATGCTGGATATGCATACGGATGCGGCAAGACACTTTACCGCCAACCTGAATAAAAAGGATGCAGAAGAATGTCGCGAATATATTGAAAAGCGCGGTATCTCTCCAGATATTAGGGATCTGTTTGGTTTGGGCTGGGCAAGAAGCGACTGGCATGATCTGGAATATTTTTTAAAAAAGCAGGGTTATAATCTGAATCTTGCCGAGGAATGCGGATTGCTTGGCAGGTCTTCTTCGGGAAACTGCTATGATCGGTTTCGGGGAAGACTGATATTTCCCATAAAGAATCTTTCAAATCAAATCATCGCTTTTGGAGGTCGAATAATCGATCAGTCCGAGGAAGCAAAATATATTAATAGTCAGGAAACTCCAATATACAAGAAAAAGGAGCAGCTTTTTGGGCTGGCTCAAGCCAGACGTGGAATAGCGTCAAAGGGAAAAGTTATCCTGACTGAAGGTTATATGGATGTCTTAACCCTGCATCAATTCGGTTATGACAATGGCGTGGGCGTTCTTGGAACCGCCCTGACAAGCGAACAAATAAAAAGGATTGAAGGTTTTACATCAAATATTCTTCTTCTTTTTGATGGAGATCGCGCGGGCCGTAAAGCCGCTTTTCGTTCCTGTGAAATGCTTTTAAGCCGGGGTTTATCCTGCAATGTGGTTCTTCTGCCAGAAGAAGAGGATATTGACAGTCTTTTAAAAAAATATGGAACAGACAGTTTTGAGGATTTGGCAAACAAGGCAAAAACCGGCCTGGATTTTTGCGTGGATGTCTTAAATAATTTTGCGCCAAGGGAAACTGTGGAATGGGCTAAAAATTTCCTGGGCTCCATTCAAGTTCCGGCGCTTTTTCAACGTTTTGCCACCCAGTTATCTCAATCTTTGGGTATTGATGAAAAACAGTTGCGCACAGATGCCACGGAAAAACAATCATCCAAATCCATTGGCGCGTTTATTCCCCAGGAAGACAGTATAGAGTTCAGAAGCGTTCGGGACTCACAAATATTGATTTATGCTGTCCGCTATCCGGAACGTCTTGGAGATTTAAGGGATCTTGGAGCTGATCTTATATTGAGTTCGCCAGAAGCCATAGAATTATGGGAGCTTCTGGAACATTGGGGCGCGGATGAAATAATTTATCATCTAAATGATAATCAAAAAAAATTCTGGCACAGTCAGAGAGTTTTTCCCGCGGCTCCATTAAATTCCGGTGACTGGGAATTTGAATGTCTTAAAAAAGAGTTAAACTCTTTTTATAAGGCATCTCAACAGGCATCCCTTACTGCTGCCCTTGCTGCTTCCGGAAACAATTGGGAAGCCGATTATGAATATTTGCGCGACTGTATGGAAATGATGGAGAAAAAATAATGAGTAATTTAAAAAATATTCCCCAAT
>CAYNKM010000371.1:0-2211 GCA_964397795.1 uncultured Desulfovibrio sp.
GGTTAAATCCGCAGATCTGGCTTGCCATACCCAGACCGCCAATCTTCCGGACAAGATCACATTGCATCCCCTGCCCGTTTTCAAGCTCCTGGGCGATCTGTCCGTTGACACAGGCGTCTGGTTTCGTAATGTTGGCAAGAAGATTGAATCCTGGATTCATACCCAGAAAGAATTTGATCCCAACGCCCAGGAAGAAAGAATGGAGAACGAGCTGGCCAATCAGATCTTTGAGCTGGATCGCTGCGTGGAATGTGGCTGTTGCGTGGCCGCCTGCGGAACCGCGAGGATGAGGGATGATTTTATCGGCGCGACCTCAATAAACCGCCTTGCCCGTTTCTATATTGATCCAAGAGATGATCGCCAGGCTGCGGATTATTATGATCTTATTGGTGATGACCAGGGCGTGTTTGGATGTATGGGGCTTCTTGCCTGCGATAATGTATGTCCAAAACAGATTCCTCTGCATGACCAGCTTGGACTTATGCGCCGTATGGTCGCGCTTGAGTCCGTAAAAGCGATAATTCCCGAATTTGTCCGTAAAAAGCTTACAGGCTGTAAAAGCGTAAAAGCTTGATTTGAAAAAAATTATTTTGTTGAGCGTGTATATCCCTGCCAGGCGAGATATTTGGCAGGGATAAATTCATCAGGTTATCTATTTAAGATTCCGGGGAGAGCGGCATGGAACTTTTGGACAAGCTTTTTATCACGCATGGCACGGTGCAGACTGTGCTTGTGCTGTCCATCACCATTGCCTTTGGTATTCTGCTGGGCAGGATTAAAATATTCAGCGTAAGCTTTGGTATTGGCGGTATCTTATTCAGTGGAATTATCCTTGGGCATTTTGGCCTTTCCCTGGATTCCAAATTACTGGTCTTTACAAGGGAATTTGGCCTCATTCTTTTTGTCTATGCTATTGGTATGGCCGTTGGTCCTACCTTTCTTGAGTCTTTAAAGGATAAGGGACTCAAACTGAACATCACGGCAGTTTATATTGTTTTATGCGGAGCGGGCCTGGCTTATGCCTGCTACCATATTTTTGATCTCTCTGTGCCGCAGACCGCGGGGCTTTTCAGCGGCTCAGTCACCAATACCCCATCCCTTGGTTCAGCCAATGAGGCCTGGTCGCAGGTTGGCGGGAGTCCTGAAGTTGTCGCGGAAGGACTTAAAGTTATAGGTATGGCCTATGCGGTAGCCTATCCTTTTGGCATATTTGGCATAATCCTGACCATGATGCTTTTGAAAGCGCTTTTCCATATTGATGTGGAAAAGGAACTGGCGGATATCCGGGCAAAACACCCTCATCATCATTTCATTCCAGAAGATATGGACACAAGGGAGTTGGTTGTGACCAAAGCCAGCGTGTCTGGTAAAAATCTTTCCGCGCTTATTCCTGAAGGCTGCAAAGTTGTCGCGATCATTCGTCAGGGCGATGAATACGCCTATAACGGACTATGGAAATTGCGTCTTGAAGACAAGCTGGTGGTTGACGCGCAGAGTCCTGGCGTGGAGGATTTGGCCAGGGTAGTAGGGAATAACCCTGCCAGTCTTTCGCATCCCCTTATGCTCTCCACCTTTATCGGCATATTTTTGGGCGTCTTTCTGGGAAGCATCCCTATCATGATTCCTGGTCTTCCCACTGGCGTAAAACTTGGAGTCGCAGGCGGCACATTGCTTGTGGCGATCTTTTTAAGCCGCGTTCAGCGCTGTTGCGGCCTTACCTGGTACATGCCCGCCAGCGCGATAAATCTCATGCGCGAAATCGGTATTCTTCTCTTTATGGCCTGCGTCGGCCTATATGCGGGTACCGGATTTGTGGAAACCGTTTTTCACGGCCCAGGCCTGAAATGGATGGGGATAGGAGCGATCATCACCTTTGTTCCCCTTTTTACGGCAGCCCTGTTTTTACGGGCATGCTGGAAAATTGATTTTCCCTCAATCTGCGGCCTGCTGGCAGGCTCCATGACCGATCCTCCGGCCCTCGCGTTTTCCATGCAATATTATGGAGGAGAAATTCCGGCGTCCGCTTATTCCACAGTTTATCCTCTTACAATGATTCTGCGTATCCTTATGGGACAGCTACTGGTTCTTGGTATGGTTCTGCTATCCGCTGGTTAATGGTTTATCCCCCCGTGAGAAGAAAAAACGAGTCCATATTGCTACCTACTTGAAAAAGATCATTTTCAGACTCCCTTCAGGGCTGAAAAATTCAGG
>CAYNKM010000372.1:0-2207 GCA_964397795.1 uncultured Desulfovibrio sp.
CCTTTCCCTCCATGGTGAAGGTCATACCTTTCATAAAATTTGTCATGACTGCCTATTATGATTATAAATTTAATAACCAGATAAAAAATATCATGGATAAATAATATAGGTTTACATATTCATACAAATAATCTTTCAAATTTAAACATAAATAAAATTAACGCAAGATAAATTTTTTTTGGAATTTTAGAACAGGATATAGTTTATTTGAAAATATTGCCCAACCCTTTTACCAGACTGCCAAAAAGATTGCCAATGCCTGAAGTTATGCCTCCCAGGGCATTTAATACAAGTTTTCCCGCGCCTATTGAAGTTGTTGGATCATCCATTTTTCCATATACATAAAGAGGAAATTCTGGCAGATTATTCATATTGACATTAAGCTTGCAGTCTATTTTTTTGCTGTTTAAATTAATCCAGCCTTCTCCGCTTACCTGCATCTCGTTATTTTTCAATAAAATATCATTGCTTTCCATACGTCCGCTGCGGATTGTTCCCGAAGCCCTGGCCAGATCAAAACGTGTTTTTGACCCCTTGAGGTTGCCGTTTTTATCCCTGCCCTGCCAGGATCCTGAAATTACCCTGAAATTCCATATTCCATCCAGCTTTTCGGGAATCTGCCCCGAGCCGCTCACATTGGCCGATAAGGTCGCGCCTATGCTCGCCTCACCAATCAAGACTGATTCAAGCTTCTGATCTTTCGCCAAATCTTCCAGTTTAAAGCCATTCGCGGAAATAATCGATTTAATAGCCATATTTTTATTAAAATCGGCTTCAACCTGGGCCTTGAGAACTGTTCCATAAAATCTGGCTTTAAGATCAGTCACGGACAATTTGCCATTTTGCAGTTGAACAGGAAAATTTATTGAGGTTAATCTGATACCCCAGCCAGTAAAAAAATCCGCTTTTATTGTCCCCTTGCAATTAAAACTTTTAAGCCAGCCAAAATCCCATTTTTCCTTTCCCCGTGACTCCCCTCCCGCAAACTGGCTATTCCAGTCAATGCCATTTAAATTTAAATTAAATTCAAGGGAGGGAATGCTTTGAAAGAAAAGATTAATATTACCATTGGCCTGAATATTTCCAGACTTGATTTTCAACTTATTCAGAACTATTCCGTTTTCCGCGGAATTATAATCACAATTAAGGGATATGCTGGAAAAAGGCCTGGGAACATTGACACTGGCGCCAGAAAAATATTGTAAAAATTTGCGGCTATCCTGGATATTCGCGGCCAGCTCGCCCGAATAATTTATGGTTTTTGTATTTAGTGAAACCTTCCCATTTAATACCGCTCCCGGCGCTTCCACTGACAACTTGTTCAGGCTGAATTGACTTGAATCAGATTTACCGCTTAATTGCCCTTTTATGGTAAAACTGCTTTTGGCTGGTATTATCCCCGCCTTTTCTGAAAAATTGATTTTTATGGTTGAAGGCAGCGATTTGATGCTTAAGCCGCTATTATTGAATGAAAGCTTGCCGTCCATGGAAAGAAGCGCGTTGATCATTTTTGTATTCGCTTCCAGTTCCCACTTGCCGCCAAAACTGACGCCATTTTTAAGTATCGCGCCCCCTTTTAACTGATTCCTGATTACCAGTTTTGAAAGCTTCTCTTTACTGTCTCCTTCCAGAACAACATCCTGCCCCGATACACTGATTGGACCATCCAGGTTTTTGAGAAATTCGGGTAATGTCTTTCCCCGGCTGAACACTTTCCCCTCGCCCTGAAAAATTCCTTTTTTAAGCGGCAAAACAGGCATGTCCTTGACCAGGGCGGCCATATTCACATTTTTAACAACGCTGGCAATATATGTAGGCAGGGAAGGATCGGCACCAAGGATGCAACTGGCTTTGACTGATCCCCCATAAAATTCTCCGGTTGCATCTAGAAGCACGTCTTCAAGACGGGTAGTGTCCATTTTACCGGGATATATACGAAGTTTTGCCTTTTTTATAATGACAGGGCCATAAATTAAATCGTCCGCGGCCAATTTTATATCATAACCTACGCCTTCTTCGCCCTCCGCAAGGGGAATTCCGGATTCTGGCGTCAAGGGTTTGTAGGGAAAATAAACAGGATCGGGGCTTTTTATAAGCGATTCTGGAAGTGCGAGCCCGAGGTTTACTTTTTTTGATTTCAAGTCAAGCGCCACTACTGGATGATCAAAATCGGCCACTCCGCCAGTTCCCCTAAAGGTGGCTCCTGA
>CAYNKM010000373.1:0-2201 GCA_964397795.1 uncultured Desulfovibrio sp.
GCATCTAAACGGGAAGGCTTACCGCGATCTACTATGGAAGCCATGGCCGCAGGATTACCTTGTATTGTATCAGATATTAGAGGAAATAGAGATTTAATCGATGACAGTAAAGGAGGATTTCTCTTGAACTCCTGCGATGTGGAAGCATTTGCACATAACATTATTGAACTACACAATAATCGGAATCTAAGAAAAGCAATGGGGGAATATAACCTTAACAAGATCGAAGAATTTGAAATCTCAAAAATAAAAAATTGTATCACTAGACATTTTAAAGATATCTAAATGAAATATCGGCTCGCTAAATCATCTGATGCTAAACGAATAGCAGAAATTCAGAAAAGCATAAAGGAGGTCAACAGCTTAGGCATTTTTTGTCATATGGGTTTGGCATTTCTAACCACGTATTACAAACTTATTATTGAAGATCCTCAGAGTGTATTCGTTTGTGCGGTCGATGATGCAGATAAAATAGTTGGCTACAACTTTATGGTATTGGACGCAGGAGACCAAAATGAAACTATTAAAAAGCATAAGCTCAAATTAGCATTATCTGCTATAGGCTCCATAATTAAATCTCCGACACTTTTGAAAGAACTTTTAAAAAGGTATAAATCAGTTAATAATCAAGATAGTGAATATATCCACAATAATGGTGCTCATGGTGGGTATTGGGGATGGGATCCTCAGTATCCTGATGCTGAAGCATCTTTTAGACTACATGAGTTAACACTCTTTTTTATAAAACTTTTTGGAGTAGAAACATTATATTTTGAAGTTGATAACCACACTAAGAGAATATATAAGTTTCATAAAATTAACGGTGCGAAAATCGAAAATGAATTGTTACTTCCCGATGGTAGAGTGCGTACTTTCATGTATTATGAATTAGATAAACATAAATTTAAATTATAATATGAATACATCTGACTTTATTGAAAAATTTGCAGAGGCCCTTGAGATAGAGGACGCTTCTGTTCTTACAGAATCTACCGAATTTCGTACACTTGAGGAGTGGGATTCACTCGCGTACCTGAATATTATTGCAATGCTTGATGAAGAATATGAGGTACAGATAGAGAATGCTGATTTCAAGAAGCTGAATACTATCGGTGAAATTATCGATTTTGTTAATGCTCATAAATAACAAAAATGGCATTTCTGAAATTTGATGGGGTTGGAATTACTGCATTAGCCGGAGCAGTTCCACATACCATCATTGATAATCTTAAATATACACAATATTTCCCCGCTGATCAGGTAAAAGAAGTGGTTGAGAAGGTAGGGATATACGAAAGACGATTTGCCGACGAGAAAACTTGTTCGTCTGATTTATGCTTTGCAGCTGCAGAAAAACTTCTCTCAGATAACGGTATTGATAAGAGTGAAATCGATTTATTGATTTTTATTTCGCAAACACCGGATTATCGCATGCCTGCCACGTCTGTTTTACTTCAAGATCGGCTTGGATTGCCAAAATCTACCATTGCCTTTGACATCAATCTTGGATGCTCGGCCTTCATATATGGATTGACGGTAGCCTTCTCTATGATGAAAAACACAGGTTTGCGTAAAGCTTTGGTGCTTGACGGAGAAACTCGCTCAAAGGTTTATTCTCGGAAAGACAGTCATTCTGCTTTCCTTTTTGGAGACGGAGGAGTGGCCGCTCTTATTGAACGGTCAGAGAAATTTGGTACGAGTTACTTTTCACTTAACTCGGATGGCTCTCGCGGAGATCTGATTAAGATAAACGGAGGAGGATATAGGATGCCATCAAGTATAGAAACCCTCAAAGAAAAAGTAGTGGACGAATATGGAAACATCCGTTCTGACGAACAAGGTTATATGAACGGCGGAGATGTCTTCAATTTTGTTATCCGTGAGATTCCGAAGGATATGAAGAATCTTCTTACTTTTTCAAGAGAAGATATCCAAAGCCTTGATTATTATGTCTTTCACCAGGCCAATAATTTTATCAACAGCTATTTGGCAAAAAAACTGAAACTTGATGTATCAAAGATCCCCTCGACAATAGCTAAATATGGCAATACATCTTCAGTGTCGGTGCCTCTTACAATCGTAGATCAGTTAAAGGAAAAGCTGGATGGAAAAAAGAAATTGTTTCTAAGTGCTTTTGGCGTAGGTATGACATGGGCGAATGCTATAGTTCCCTTTGTTGACTGCAAAATAAGTGAAATTGT
>CAYNKM010000374.1:0-1000 GCA_964397795.1 uncultured Desulfovibrio sp.
AATTTAATTATGGATAACTCCTCCGTCCGTAAACCAGCTTCGATAAAAAGATTCAAACATTATGGACATGGAAAACCCCTGTTTATCCCGCTGTAGTCCCGATCAAAAACCACTATAAAAATAAAGGCTATACAAGGCGCGCCAGAAAAAGGGATGAAATATGGGTACAACCAATAAGGCTCCATGGGATGTGGACCCCAAAAATATGGAGGGGTGGTTTAGGGAACTCCTATACTGCCATTATTAATAAAATTTTTTGTATAGTTGGTAAATATGTTTTGTAAGATACCTAATGTAAGAATTTCCAGCATAAGAGCGGCAGTTCCTGTTCAAGAAATCTGCATTGATGATGAAGCTCAATATCATGGGGGTCAAAAGAAAGTGGCGCGGTTGCGCGCCGCTATTGGTATAAATCGCCGTCGTATTTGCCCCAATGACGTCACCGCCTCTGATCTTTGCGCTTTTGCCGCTGAACAGCTTTTTGCGGATTGCCCGGAAATGCGGGAAAAAATTGATATATTAATTTTTGTCTCTCAAAGTCCAGACTGGTTTCAACCCGCAACCGCCTGTGAATTACAAAATCGTCTTAATTTGCCAACTTCATGCGCCGCTTTTGACGTAAATCAGGGATGCACAGGATATATTTATGGATTATGGCTGGCTTCCTCCCTGATTTCCGCAGGCAACCTGAATAACGCTCTTCTTTTGGTTGGCGATGTTAACCCCCGAGGCAGAAATGTCCAAAACAGAATTACGGCTCCAGTATTTGGAGACGGAGGCAGCGCCACCTTGCTTTGCCATGATATGTCCGCCGCTCCTCTGTATTTTTCTTTTGGAACAGATGGAAGCGGTTATGAAATGATCATCGTTCCAGCTGGTCAATCGCGTATTCCCTATTCACGTAACTCTGAAGAAAATACAGAATTGCTGGAAGAGTTTTCTGATGCTGGAGGCAATCCCTGGAGCCTTTTGGATACTTATATGGATGGAGGAGCGGTTT
>CAYNKM010000374.1:1010-2199 GCA_964397795.1 uncultured Desulfovibrio sp.
TACCATGAATATTGTAGGCGATCATATTAAAAATATGATGGCGCAAACTGGAACCACCCCAGAAAGTATCAATTGGCTGATTCTGCATCAGGCTAATCAGCATATTGTGCGCACACTGGCAGACAAGGCAGGTTTTTCTTTATCCCAAACCCCGGATAACAGTTTTGGGCTTTATGGCAATCTGGCGTCAGCGTCAATTCCAACAGCTTTATGTTCGGCGTTTTCACAAAATCCAAATCCAGGCTCGACTCTTATGTGCGGGTATGGGATTGGGCTTTCCTGGGGTTGCTGTTTATGCGACCTGAAAAATTTAAACTGTGCTCCTGTTCTGAATTTTGAGGCAGATCCGAATAGATTAACTCGTCAACAACGTATTGAACGCTGGAAAAAAATTTTTATTGGGGAACAGACCATAAATGAAAAAGAATGATTTTTTGGCGGAACTTCAGGACCTTATTCAAACAGATGACCCCATACAGGAATCAACTGACTTATCATCATTGGAAGAATGGGATTCCATTGCCTTCATGGTGTTAATTGCATTTTTTGATAAAGAATTTGGTATAAAACTGACTTTTGAAGATTTGATCCCCTGCAAGACTCCAGAGGATTTATTTTTATTGGCGCAGGGAGCAATTGAATGAAGTTTTCCGCTGAACAGATTGTGCTTGTTACAGGCGCAAGTTCAGGCATTGGAAAAGGAATAGCCCTTAAATGCGTTGAATACGGCGCTACTGTTTTGGCTTGTGGGAGAGACAGGCAAAAATTGGATGCAGCCCAGGAGGAATGTATTTGTCCAGAACGATGGATAAGTCTTGAAAAGGATCTTGCAGCCGATATCACAGAACTGCCAGACTGGGTCAAAAATCTTGCCAGAGAGCATGGTCGTCTTTGGGGCCTTGTTTGTTCCGCTGGCGCCGCCGTTATGGATACCATTAGAACATTTGATTTAAACCAGTCCCGCGCTCTGTTTGAATTAAATTTCAATGCCCCCCTATTGCTTGCAAAAGGCATGATGGATCGCCGTGTTTATGTAAAAGGTGGATCTGTCCTATTTATAAGTTCCGCGGCCGCGTTATTTCCAGAAAAAGGACATTTGCTATACGGCGCAACCAAAGCAGCGCTCGCTTGCGCCGCGAAAAGCCTGAGTGCGGAAGCGGCAGGTATGGGATTAAGAGTCAACTGCCTC
>CAYNKM010000375.1:0-2195 GCA_964397795.1 uncultured Desulfovibrio sp.
GGCTTCGCTCTGCTCTTGGATTGGGGTGAGAAGTACCTTGCCCATTGTGAACAGACAATGGGTCATAAGACTTTTGTGGAAAAAAAGACTGTTATGACACATTTTTTCAGCTTTTGCTGTGAACATGACATTGCCGGAATTGAGGCGTTAAGCAAGCCTCTATTGCTACAATGGCTTGACGGTCTGCGCTCACAGCGTGGGCCTTCCAGGGCAAACCGATACCGCAAAAATCTTTTGGCTGCATGGAATTGGGGTATTGACGCTATTGAGGGGTTTCCCCAGGCCTACCCGATTTTAGAACGCATCAAACCGTATCCTGTGGAATCAAAAGATCGTTATGTGCCTCCGGAGGAGGATATTATCAAGGTGTTGCGGGTTGCCCAGGGACAGGATTTGGTTATGCTGCTAGCATTTTATTACACAGGAGCGAGACGGAGCGAAATCTTTCGTTTGACCTGGGCAGATGTGGATTTGCAGGCTGGCACGATCCGCCTCACTGATCACAAGGGCGGATCTGGCAGAAAGCGCACACGCTGGTTGCCAATGCATCAAACCCTTATTGATGCGCTGCGCTGGTGGCAGGAAGCCAGACCCTGCAATGTTGAAAATGTGTTTATGCGGGTTGACCACGATTCCGTCATGGGGCAGCCCTTTACTTCCAGACAAATGCTTCTGCCCATCCTGTGCGCCAGGGCAGGAGTGAAAACTTTTGGTTTTCATGCGCTACGCCACAAGGCCGCATCCATCGCTTTTATGGTGGGCGGCTTGAACGCTGCGCAACAGCTTATGGGACATTCCAGAGCAACTACCACCGATATTTATGTGCGCTCTGCCGGCCTTTATGCCGACAAGCAGATCCTGGTGGATGCTCTGGGTAATAGTGAAATTGGCATGGCTGCGGATGCTTTATTCGCAAAAATGCCTCATGAGAAGGGAGCTCACGAGGCATTTTGTAAACAGAAGCTTGTAAACACAACGCTTCAATAAACTTTGGTGAACCGTAAACTATTGGAATTGTTTGGCGTCACCAACGGGATTTGAACCCGTCTTGGCGGCTTGAGAGGCCGCTGTCCTAACCGGATAGACGATGGTGACGCGTGAATTTTTATTTAGAAACTTTTATTGCCTTTGTCAATCGTGAGGCGGATTTTATGGGCAGGATAGCCTAAATTTTTTTAGTCCTTTAAGGGTTATGGTAAATATAAGAGAGATAAGATAATATTAAAAAGCCTGATCTGCCATATGCGCTCGGCGGAATATATAAAAATTTGTTAAATACTTTTTAAAAATAAATACGCATGTTTCTGGCGTTTTGTCAAATATCTGCTCTACCGTCTTCCTGCTATTGGAGGAAATGAACAATGATTTTCGCTGGGTACTTATAAATAATGCGTACGCCAGTTTTAAGAGAGATTAAATCCTTAAATAATGATTATATGTATGTTGAAAATCTTTTAAAGAGAACATTTCCAGCTGCTGAATTGAGACCTGCTGAAAAACAGCGTCGGCTTATTACGGAAAATCCTGATTTCCATTGCATGCTTGTTTGTCTGGGCAAAAGGCGTATCGGAGCACTCAACTGGTGGCGATTTGAGGATGTTAATTTTTGCGAGCATTTTGCAATTGAGGCGGGCCTGCGGGGAAAAGGAATTGGCTCAAAAATTCTCGAGTTTTTAAAATATAGAGGAAAGCTTCTTCTTGAAGTTGAATTACCTCATAGCGCAGAAGCTGAAAGACGCATAGGCTTTTATGAAAAACAGGGTTTAATTGCCTGGATGGATGTTCCCTATATTCAGCCTCCCTATGGCGAAGGTCTTGAGCCATTGCCAATGATTTTAATGGCCAGTCCGGCAATTAATAAAAATGACTCTACCCAATTGATAAAACTAATCCGGCAAAACGTTTATAACGTATAGAATATACTTCCTGCTTTCATTCGTAAAATTACAGGGATAATGTCATTAATAAATTTTGCTCTGATATAATCATCTGTTGATGGAAAAAAGTTTTAAAAGTTCAATAATACTTAATTTTTCCATAAGTTTTATCTTGTAATAAGTTTTTTGAAAAAGGGATCTTGGGGACTGCGCAGGCGTTGGCAGCTGTGCTGGCTTAAGGATGCAGCGTGTCCTTTGCGGGTCTGCGTAGCCCTTGCCAGCTGTGCTGGCTTAGGGATACGGCGTACCCCTTGCGGG
>CAYNKM010000376.1:0-2185 GCA_964397795.1 uncultured Desulfovibrio sp.
CAACTTGTCAAGAGAAAATTTTATTTTTTCAAACTTTATCCCTTTCAATGAGTGGACAGTATAAATAAGTCCGTTTCCCCGCAGGTCAAGGTTTTTTCTAAAGTTTCAGAAAAAATTTTTAGAAAAAGGCAGAATATAAATCCTGCTTATTAAGTTACTGTCAGGAAGTTTCCTTAAAAAGAATTTTTAAGAAAGTGAGGTATAAATCGAGGTTAAGGATATCAGGACAGATTTTTATCTCCGCGCCAGTATCTTAAAAGCAGGGCCAAAACAACCGAAATAACAATGGCCCATTCGCCAAGACGTTCCACAAAAAAGCCTGGTAGCGTCCAGAAAGCGGGAAGGAGAATAATTGCTATGGAGCATAGGACAGACAAAATCACTACCGTGGCATACCATGCCTGATCCAGAAAAAGAGCGGTATCTCCCAACGCGGTATCCCTGATGAGACCCGGCAGGATACCCAGGCAAACTCCAAGCGCAAGCGCGCCGATTGCTCCAAGCTCGGGAGCGGTAAGACATGCCGTCAAGGACGCGGCCAGGGACATGGAAAGCGTATCCATAAAAAAGAAGGCTTTTGACGCCAGATTCCTGGCTGAAATAAAAAGTATAATGCCGGCAATCGAACCTATGAGCGCATCCTGGGGAAGCTGGGCAAGAACAAGATGCGTGCCCTGCTGACCATGCAAAATAAATTCCCGAACCATTCCCGCGCTCAGGCCGCAAATGCAGCCGAGTACGAGCGTTCCAGCCAGATTTGCTCCCAAAGCCCTGCCACGCAGCGATGCGGCCAGAGCCAAAAAAGCGCAGGACAAGCAGTCCAGAATTTCTATTGACACAGTGGCTGAAAATATATGCATATATTTATCCTTCAAAACACATGGCTTTTCCTATCCTGATCCTGTCCCGTATTCAAGCGTTTGAAGGATATTAAAACAATATATCCCCGCAAGGGCTTTCGCCCTTACAGGGATATATGAGGTCTGCGCGCTTACGCGCTCTCAACCAGAACCGGTATTAGCCAATAAGCTGCATAGCCATCTGAGGCATGCTGTTTGCCTGGGAAAGCATGGCTACAGCGGACTGGGTGAGAATCTGGTTGCGGACAAACTGGGTCATTTCCGTGGCCACGTCCACGTCGGAAATGCGGGATTCCGCAGCCTGCAGGTTTTCGGACTGGGTTGTCAAGTTGGTTATAGTGTTTTCCAGACGGTTCTGGATTGCGCCAAGATGAGCGCGGATCTTGTCCTTGGACACAATTGCGTTGTTGATACCTACGAGAGCCTTCTGGGCCGCCTCCTGAGTGGACACCGTACGAGCGTCAGCATCAGAACCATCAACCGGAGCTGCCGCAGAGTTGCCTACGCCAAGAGCGGAAGCAGTGCTGTTGCCTATTGAGATGTAGTAATAGTCTTCAGCAGAATCGTTCATGGTTCCGAAGTGGATCTTCATGGGACCTGTGGAGGTAACTTTAGAGCCGTCATGGCTGGCTGCCTCTTTGGACATATCATTGCCTTCAGTAGAGAGGCTTCCGTCCAGAAGTTTCATACCGTTGAAATCGGTGGCATTGGCTATACGGGTAATTTCACTCGCCATTGCCTGATATTCAGAGTCGATCATCAAACGCTGGGTTGAATCATAGGTACCTGTGGCTGCCTGTTCGGCCAGTTCCTTCATACGAATCAGTTTTTCATCGATAACGCCAAGAGCGCCGTCAGCTGTCTGAATGAGGGAAATAGCGTCATTCGCGTTGCGAACACCCTGGTTCAAGGCAGCGATATCAGACCGCATCAATTCGCGGATTGCCAGACCGGCCGCATCGTCAGACGCGCTGTTTACACGCAGACCGCTGGATAAACGCTGGGTTGAAGTGGCAAGATTGCTGTAATGGCTTGTAAGGGTGTTTGCGACATTGCTAGCCATTTGATTGTGATTAATATACATGACATTCCTCCATGAATGTTCTGTCTCCCGGCGGCGCACCATGCGCGTTCGCTTCCCTGCGAACTACCGCCGCGGCATCCTGCAAGGCAGGAATTGATTTCAATATTATCCGGCCAATGGGCCGTGGTCCCCTGACATAGGGTTGGCATTTTCCCGCTCCGTGGCGCGGGGGCTTTTGCCTTCCGAAACCTTTGCCTTATCTTATGCAGATATTGTGCCAGTTTCGTTTGACTTTCCGTCA
>CAYNKM010000377.1:0-2180 GCA_964397795.1 uncultured Desulfovibrio sp.
TCCTTTTTCAGACTTTGATCCATCCTGGAAGAACATATATTTTGCAGGGCATCATTTTCTCATGGCGTAGCGATAGATCCGCGTTAAGTCTGGCTATAGATCTTGATATCCTAACCCTTAAAAAATTATCGCCATAATCAGGACAGCGATGCCCTGTCTTTTGCTTGCCTATTATTTATAATCTCTGGCGGCCCGTAAGAAGCCATCCGCCGAACGGTTAATAATATTTTCATCCACACAGAAAGCCAGACGAAAATGCCCGGGATAGCCAAATCCTGTGCCGGGCACAGCCAGAATGCGCTCTTCCAGAAGACGGTTTACAAACGCGACATCATCGCCGCCAGGAGCTTTGGGAAAGAAATAAAAAGCGCCCGCTGGCAGCATAAATTCATATCCGCCTTCTTTCAAAACCCTAGCCATGGCCGCGCGTCGGGCGGCATAAACGGAAGTATCCACTTCGGACCCCATTGCCTTGTCCAGAATATGCTGACCTATTACCGGCGGATTCACAAATCCCAAAATCCTGTTGGCAAGGGTCAGGGCGGCCATCAATTCCTTCTTTTCCCTCATTTTGGGGGAAATGGCGATATAACCGATCCTTTCTCCAGGCATTGACATATTTTTTGACAGTGAACTTATGGTGGCGGCATAGGGATACAGGGACAGAACTGACGGGACAGAAACGCCATCATAGGTAAGGAAGCGGTAAGGCTCATCGGAAATAAGCCAGATGGGATGGTTATATTGCTGGCTTTTATTGATCAGTAAATTTGCAAGAGACGCCAGATCTCCAGATGAATACACGGCACCTGTAGGATTATGGGGAGAATTGATAAGGATGGCCCTTGTATTGGGGTTAATTGCCTTTTCAAGAGCTTCCAGATCCGGCGCGAAGCTTCCAGGAAGAGCCGGAACCGATTTCAGCTTTCCGCCATGATTGGCGCAATAGAAGCCGTATTCCACAAAATAGGGGGCGAAAGTGAGAACCTCCGAGCCGGGGTCAAGAGTGGCCCGCAAAAACGTATTTAGTCCCCCTGCCGCTCCGCAGGTAAGGATGACATCTTCTTCCCCCAGCTCTATCTTTTGCTCTTTGGACAAATGCCGGGCCAGCTTTTTGCGAAGCCAGGGAAAGCCTCCATTGGGCATATAGCCGAAGGCGAAAGGATCTCCCGAACGTTTTACAAATTCGGCCAAAGCCTCGCCTACGGCAGGAGGAGCCGGCAGATCCGGATTGCCAAGGCTAAAATCATAGACGTTTTCTTCGCCATGTTTTTCCTTTAACTGCGCCCCCAATTCAAACATTTTACGAATCCAGGACGCATTGTTCAAATAGCTGCTCATGCTTTCTGCAAGAACACTCATACAGGCTCTCCTGAATGGCTTGAAATTTGGAATTTTTATTATTATAAATTGGGCTATAGCAATTTGCAATGTTTTGGGGAGACTTTTCATGCCAGACTTTTTCAATCGAGCCTGCCGTCTTGCAGTTTTTATTTTATGTCTTGCTTTTATATCTTCCTGTGCGGGCAAGGATACGCCTGAAGCGGACGAGGACAAATTTACTATTTCCGTTGATTTCAGGGAAATTCATCGCTGTTCACGGATTTCGCCCGAAATCACCGTCGCCTATGCCCCTGTCGGAACAAAATTTTACGATGTGCGCCTTGTGGAAAATGTGGATAATGGACGCCTTCTGGGCGGCGGCACATGGCCGGAGGATGGTAGCGGCTTGATTCCGGAGGGCGCCCTGACCAGGCACTACTCTGGTCCCTGTCCCCCACGGGATAGAAAGACGGAATATATGTATGTGGTTTCAGCCATGGAGGAAGGCTCAAACCAGCCTCTGGAAGTGCGCGTCTTCAAATTTGACCCTAATGATCTATAAAAATTGCTTGCAAATTTTTTATAAAAGCCTTATATCTCTATTTCAGGCCGAGGTAGCTCAGTAGGTAGAGCGGGGGACTGAAAATCCCTGTGTCGGCAGTTCAATTCTGTCTCTCGGCACCATACAAGAAGCTCACCAAGTCCCACAAGACACCTAAACCCTTGTGGGACTTGAATTTTAATGCTTTTCACTCTCTCATATTATCTTATAAAATACCTATACATATCCCCAATTTCTTGGTACATAGCTTGGCGGATTCATTTTTGAGCGTCTTTGCCCTTAAAAATACCAATAA
>CAYNKM010000378.1:0-2166 GCA_964397795.1 uncultured Desulfovibrio sp.
TTGGTGAAATTCATGGAGCGCGCCAGTTACTGCTTGGAGAAGAAGAAAAACCTGGGCTACTGGAAGTGGCCGCTAATATAGTTCATAGCGGAAACTTTTACGGCAATCCAAAATCACAAATTTGTAACCCTAAATATTGTCCGGCCTACCAGATATGCCGGTGGAGGAAGTAATGTCCCCCAAGTATGACCATGCCAAAATATGCGAATTGTACCAATCTGGTATGAGTATTCCGCGAATATGCAAGGAGATTGGATGCACATCCGGTTGCGTGATTCCAGCCCTAAAAAAAGCCGGCGTGAAATGCCGCTCCATTTCTGATGCAAGGCATATGGTCGCAAGTGGCAAGCCATACAATTTTGGCAACAATTACATGGGCATTTGCTATGCCAAGAATAAACGGATGCCTTACCATCGCTATCTTATGGAGCAAAAGCTGGGGCGCCATTTGAATCGCAATGAATGTGTTCACCATATAGACGGCAATCCGCGGAATAATTCACTCGATAATCTGATTGTACTGACCAGATCAGAACATGCGAGACTTCACCACAGACAGGGAGATATACGATGAGCGCAACTTCAACACTTGCGGCATTAAAAACTCAAATGCAACCCCAAGCTATGCCCAATGTCGCTATGAGCATTGATACAGTTGCCGGCTTTGAATCCATGCAGAGGATAGCCAATCTTTTTGCATCGTCCGACATCGTGCCCAAGCAGTATCAGGGCAATCTTGCGAACTGCTTTATCGCCGTTGATATGGCGCTCCGCATGAATGCCAATCCTCTTATGGTATGCCAGAATTTATATATTGTGCATGGCAATCCGGCCTGGAGCGCGCAATTTCTTATAGCCACTTTCAATAAATCTGGGCGCTTTTCCTCCCTCCGCTATGAATTTCAAGGCGAACCAGGACATGACGATTGGGGTTGCCGGGCAGTTGCCATAGAGTTTTCCACAAAAGAAAAATTGGTAGGGCCCCTTATCACCATTGCGATGGCTAAAAAATCAGGCTGGTACAGCAAAAAGGATAAGTACGGCAATGAAAGCAGTAAGTGGCAGACAATGCCAGAAATGATGCTACGGTATCGAGCAGCCGCATGGTTTGTGCGCGCTTATGCCCCGGAAATTGCCATGGGCTTGCAAACCGTTGAAGAAGTGAGGGATACAATAATTGATATTACGCCCACTGAAAATAATGGCGTGACTATTGAAGATTTGCAAGCAGGGCCAGCCTCCGCGCAAGAGGAAAATGAAATTCAGGAAAGTGTGGCGAAAACGGAGCCGGGCGCCGATCCGAAGCCTGAAGAAGTGCCAGCCAATGATAAAAGAAGCGCAGACAAACAACGAGCCGTGAAAGCCGCTTCCAGGATAAAGGCAAAAGAAACTGCCCAGGCTGATTTAAGGACTATGGCCGCAACTCCAGAACCCGCCCAGGTTGAAGAAGATTACATTCAATGTCCAAGAGAAGGGCCAGACGGCAATCCCACATTCGTTACTGAAGCGGAATGCATGAAATGTAGAAGCCGCAATGGATGCCCCGCATGGTCGGAGGAATGGTAATGAGTAGCGTTGCACTCCCCATTGTGGACGAAACATTCAATATGCAAGCTGATCTGCCGGTCATTACCTTTGATTTTGACCGGCTTATTGCCAACGCAAAGGCAATGGTCTCCAAGTATGATGGCCTGCTTATTACCGAAGATCAGGTAAAGGACATCAAAAAGGAAATGGCAGAAATCAATGCCGCGAAACAACGACTAGATAAGGCCCGCAAGGAGGCGGTGCGCAAGGTAAGCGAGCCGATTAAAGCATTTGAGGCGCAGATCAAGGAGGTTTGCGCCATTTTTGATCATACTTATGACACGCTCGGCGCACAGGTTAAAGAATTTGAGCGGAAAGAACGGGAGGAAAAGCGCCTGATTGTTCAGGATATGATTGACAAGTCAATCAGACTGGCAAAAGAGGATAATCCGGCCTTGGCCGAAAAACTTTCACTGGAGGTACAGGACAAGTGGCTGAACAAGACAGCCACTGTTAAGGCAATCCAGGGAGAGATTGACGCTGTAATTACTGATCAGATCCAGGCAGAGATTGAATCGCAGCGGCTGGAACAGCAAAAGATGGAACGGCGACTGCTTATAGAAAACGCTGTGAAGAATG
>CAYNKM010000379.1:0-2163 GCA_964397795.1 uncultured Desulfovibrio sp.
TTTTCCATCAATAGGTGATTTTAACAGAGCGATTACAAATAAAACACTATAAAAAGGGTAATATTTTAAATACCGCCATAAATGGACTGGGAGGGAAGCTATTGACATACCATTTAGGTATGTTTTATGAGTTTCATTTGGGACAAACAACGGAGGAAAAATGAGTAAATACAAGTTTGAGGCTTTGCAGGTTCACGCTGGTCAGGAAAGTCCAGATCCCGCGACAGACGCCAGGGCGGTGCCAATTTATCAGACAACAAGTTATGTATTTCATAATTCGGCCCATGCTGCAGACAGATTTGCTTTAAGGGATGCCGGAAATATATATGGCCGTTTAACAAATTCCACCCAGGAAGCGCTGGAAAAGCGGGTAACCGCGCTTGAGGGAGGCGTGGCTTCCCTGGCCGTGGCTTCAGGCGCGGCAGCGATTGATTATGTTATTCAGGCGCTGGCTTCGGAAGGGGATCACATTGTAGCCCAAAAGACCATTTATGGCGGAACATATAATTTGCTGGCGCATACCCTGCCCAGATATGGAATAACGACGACTTTTGTGGACGCGCATAATCTGGAGGAGATTGAAAAAGCGATAAAGCCGCAAACGCGGGCAATTTTTATTGAAATCCTGGGTAATCCCAACAGTGATATTCCGGATATAGACGCCATCGCGCAAATCAGTCACAGACACGGGCTGCCGCTTGTAATTGACAATACGTTTGGCACGCCATATCTGATTCGTCCAATTGAGCATGGGGCTGACATAGTGGTTCATTCCGCCACAAAATTTTTGGGCGGCCATGGCACATCGCTTGGGGGGATAATTGTTGACTCAGGCAATTTTGACTGGAAAGCCAGCGGAAAATATCCCGCGATTTCTGAACCCAATCCAAGTTATCACGGCGTTTCTTTTGTGGAAGCGGCAGGAAAGGCGGCCTTTATCACCTATATCCGCGCGATTCTCTTGCGGGATATGGGCGCCTGCATATCTCCTTTTAATGCTTTTATTCTTCTTATCGGAATAGAGACATTGTCCTTGCGCGTGGAGAGGCACGCTCAAAACGCGGAAAAGGTCGTGCAATATCTTTCCAGACACCCGCAGGTTGTAAAGGTGAATCATCCGTCCCTTGCGGACCATCCGGATCACAAGCTATATAAAAAGTATTTCCCCAAAGGCGGCGCAAGCATTTTTACTTTTGACATTAAGGGCGGTCAGGAAGAAGCCCATAAATTTATAGACGCGCTGGAGCTTTTTTCACTTCTCGCGAATGTGGCCGATGTTAAAAGTCTGGTTATTCATCCGGCTTCGACAACGCATTCCCAGTTAACAGGGGAAGAGCTTGAGGAGCAGAATATCCATCCAAATACGATCCGTTTTTCCATAGGAACGGAACATATAGATGATATACTCGCAGATCTTGAGAAAGGATTTGCCGCGGCAAGAAATGATAAATAAGGGCCGGAATAATTTAAAAAATTTGGAAAAGGACGGGCGGGGATAGGCGAATGATGATATCAACCCGGGGCCGCTACGCATTAAGAGTCCTGCTGGATTTGGCGCAGAACGCGCAAGACAGACCTGTTCCCATCAAGGAAGTGGCGACCCGTCAGGACATATCCCTCAAGTACCTGGAAAGGATAATGCCCCTGTTAAGCAAGGGTGGATTTGTAAGCGCCTCGTCCGGGCGGGGAGGTGGGTACAGGCTTAAATTGAAGCCGGATAAATGCAGGGTTGGGGATATTTTACGTCTTACAGAGGAAACCCTGGCTCCAGTCGCCTGTCTTTCTCCCATGGCCAGAGCGTGTCCGCGTTCTGCGGCCTGTTTAACCCTTCCCATGTGGCAGGAATTTAATGATTTGGCCAATTCCTTTTTTGATAATATCACCCTTGCCGGTCTTCTTGGGCATTCGGGCGCGCCTGATCAGACTGCGGAAAGGCCGGAAGAGGAACAGGGTTAATCTGGCCGGACAGGATTAAAACATTGGCAGGTATATTATAAAATATTATTGTTCTGTAGTTTTAATTTCTTGTGTTTGAGCGAAGGTGCTGAAATTTGTCCAGCTCGGATACGCTATCTGTATATCTGACACCGAGTTTTGCCCGCAGGGCCTTGACGGTTTTACGCCACAGACTGCCATTTAATCTGGGATTGGCCATAATACTTT
>CAYNKM010000380.1:0-2150 GCA_964397795.1 uncultured Desulfovibrio sp.
GGTAACATGCAAAAAACTGCGGCCCAGGAAAAGAAGGCGCATCAAACCGCTTGCCGCGCAGCGCTCGGAGAACTTTTGCTTATGAAAACAGCAGGTCAGATTGATGATATCACTTTTATGCGCGAAGCGCGAGATTTGATAAAAATGGCAAACAAAAAGGGGGAGGAGTTTGGGTTTGGGGAAGATTTTCTCTCACAGTGTAGGCCCTTGAAAGGCAGTCGAGGTACAGTTACAGGACGTGAAAACACGACGCCTTTTAGATCGGCTGGAAATCTTTCCGCAGAAGATTGGGAGAAAGCTCAGAGAGATATAAATTCTCCCCAGGGCCGTGCGCGGCTGGAAGCAGAAGCCAGGGCAGCCAACCAGGCCAGACTTGAACGCATAAACGCCAAACCCGAACCCAAACCCACACCCAAAAAAGCACTGCCATGGAAATCTATTGGCCGTGGCGCGGCAGCTCTTGGGGCTCTTGGACTCCTCGGTGGAGGCGCTTATCTGGGCAAATCCTTGTATGACAAATACTATGAATAATATATTATGCGGGTCAAGGCCCGCATAGTATGTATAAAGGGACATTTTATGAACATCAATACAGAGCTATTAAAAGCGGCGGCATTAGCCAATAAAGCAAGCCAATCTCTGGAAAAGACCGCTCTTAACATGTCTGGAATATGGGGAAATATAAAAAAAGCGATTACGCCATCTAAACGGTTTCAGGATACAGCCGCTGGCGTAGCAGATAATTTTGCCAATAGAGCCATTACGTATGGCAAAGATTTGGCGGGTCGCGCTTATGAAGGCGCAGGACGTTTCTTGAACCGACACCTTGGCGCCAATCAGGCTCGTTATGGTTATCGCCAAATACGAAAAGGATGGGGCGTAGACGGACCTGCAAATACAAACCTGATAGCATCTGGTATAAAAAATCTGGCCGTTGGTGGAGCAAAAACCGGGCTTGTATATGGTGGTGGTTTATACGGAGCTTCTAAAATATTGGGTGGTGATCCTAATCAGACAGCCGTAAATCAACTGCCAAATGGTTATCAGATGGGCTATACTTATACTGATTTACAGAGTAATCCATACGCATAAGATATACTAGGGCGGTTTTTGTGTGAAACCTGACTATTATTACTATGGTTTGTCCAAATATGGTGCAATAAAACGTTTCAGAGTGGCACAGAAATTAAAATCAGCAATCAAAAATAATCCGCTTGAATCTGCGAGCATCGCTGTTGGCTTGTCTGGGGGCGTCTATCTTGGTAACGAAGTCTATAAAAACACCATTCCTCCTGTGCGCTCTCTTCCATTTCTTCAACAACTGCCATACATAAACGCGCCTCAAGCGTGGCAGGGTCAGGAGACAGACGGATACTGATATGGCAATTTCCCCAATTGTAAATTCATTCATGCAGGGCGCGAATGATAATCAGGCGCCAACAAGCGCCGAGCAGATATTTAAAAACCAGTTTTCCGACATGGCTTTTAATGCTCTGCGCGCCAAGTTTCCGGCTTTAATCAATCAGGTCATAACTCTGAAACCTATGGCAAGCGATGTGGAAAAAGGCACAGCGTTTGGCGTGTTTGTTGTACAGAGCGGAAATGACCTTGTATATGTTCCCATAGCAATGGCAGATGGTTCTATTGTTTCCTGCGAGATGATGTATGACAAGGAAGCCGATCAGTTCTACCCGCTTGATAGCCACACAGTTAAGGAAATCCTTGCAAAGAGCCGCTCATCTGATCCAGTAATTCTCCAGAATAATCCACGTGTGGAAGATACAAGGCGCCTCTTCCACAGTATGATTAGACCCCCATCCTCCTCCAATGTGGTACTGGCTTCAAGGCGGGATGGGGTATGTGAGATGCCGGAAAAAGCAAGGCTGGCTCTTGCCAATTATCTCATGGATGAAAATCCCAGG
This sequence comes from uncultured Desulfovibrio sp., assembly GCA_964397795.1. GTDB lineage: Bacteria > Desulfobacterota > Desulfovibrionia > Desulfovibrionales > Desulfovibrionaceae > Desulfovibrio. The sequence goes on from CAYNKM010000380.1 coordinate 1,923, forward strand.
TTGCTTAAAAAAATTGCCGCTTTCTATCCTCCAGAAGAGCTGGCCTTCAAGCTGGCTACAACCCAGGAAAAACCTTTAAGCAAAGTAACTCCTGTCTCATTTCTGCGTTCTGATACCATTACAAAGGAAGCCGCTAAAAAGCTTTCTCCTGCAGAAAAAAAGGAGATTCTCAAAACTGGCTGGATAATCAAGAAAGCGGACGACGCTCCAGTTTGTGTGATTCCCCAG
>CAYNKM010000381.1:0-2149 GCA_964397795.1 uncultured Desulfovibrio sp.
TCATAATTTCAATGCGTACAAACCCTGGAAACCAGATAGCGGCTACGCCTGTAATGATTTTTATGAAATTATCCCCGGGTGAATTTTTTATGCCATTAAGGGATAATTTTCTGCATGATTTATAAAATGCGAATTATGAGGAGGCGGTAAATGTCACACACCTATGGTTATATCAGGGTATCAAGTATAGATCAGAACGAGAGCAGACAACTGCTTGCCCTAAAGAAGCTGGACATACCAGCAAACCGGATTTTCATGGACAAGCAATCTGGCAAGGATTTTCTCAGACCGCAGTATCAGGCGATGCTCCGCAAACTCAAGGCGGGCGATCTGCTCTATATTTTGAGCATTGATCGGCTTGGACGAAACTACGAGGAAATCCAGAAGCAATGGCGCTTGCTGACCAGGGAGAAAGGCGTGGATATTTATGTGATAGATATGCCCCTGCTGGACACAAGGCGCGATAAAAACCTGCTTGGCACCTTCATTGCTGACCTGGTTCTTCAGGTGCTTTCATTCGTGGCTCAGACAGAAAGGGAGAATATCCGCAAAAGACAGGCAGAAGGCATCGCGGCCGCGAAACTGCGGGGCGTGAAATTTGGCCATGCTCCAAAGCCGTTGCCAAAAAATTTTGGCGAAATTTATGAGCTCTGGGAAATGGGCAAAATAACAATTTCCGAAGCCGCCAGAAATACTGGCATGGCTCGTTCAACTTTTCGTAACAAGGCGAAATCATTTATAAAAGATTAACTATAAAGCGTCATTAACGCCTACCAAATCGCCACTCATACTATGTGATTGTCAAGTATTTTTTTAAACAAGAATATAAACTTGGTCAATCTATACTGATCAATTATGGTTAGTGAATTACGCCTCGTCGATTTGGTAGGACAAGCGGCCACTCTCTTTGCGGGGTGCGCCATGCCAAAACTTACGGACTCGGAAAAACAGGAAATTATCCGCTACCTGGATGAAGACAAAGCGTTGCCGGACAAATACCGCTTCCTTCTGTTTGAGGACAAGCGCGAGGTGGAGCTTGTCTGGAACGGCAAAACAAATGAAGTCTGCAATGTTGTGCTGCCTTTCCAGACCATTGAGCAGATTGACGAGCCGCGCAAGGACATTCCCTACAATTATAAAAACAGTCTTCTTACCCTTGACAGCCGCGGACGCCAGGACAAGGGCTGGACCAACAAGCTCATCTGGGGCGACAACAAGCTGATTTTATCCTCCCTCAAAAACGGGCCAATGCGTGAGGAAATTGAGCGCCAGGGCGGCCTGAAACTCATTTACATTGATCCTCCCTTTGACGTCGGCGCTGATTTTTCAATGGATATTGAAATTGGCGATGAGACCTTCACCAAAAATCCCAACATCCTGGAAGAAATAGCCTACCGCGACACCTGGGGCAAGGGCGCGGACAGCTTTATCAGCATGATTTATGAAAGATTACAGTTGATGCGAGATTTGCTGACGGAAGATGGCAGCATTTATGTACATTGTGATTGGAGGGTAAATTCAAATATCCGTTTAGCATTAGATGAAATCTTTGGAAAAAATAATTTTAAAAATGAGATTATATGGTGTTATTACGGCCCAGGCTCCCCTGAAATGAGACAATTTAATAGAAAACATGATAACTTATACTGGTATGGAAAATCAGATAAAAAATGGCAATTTAATAGTGATGCAGTCAGAACTCCACATAATAAAAAAACACAAGATAATTTTAAGGATGGCTTACAAGGATCGGGTTTTATTGCAGAAGAATATAATTTAAAAAAAGGTAAAGTCCCTGAAGATTGGTGGGAAATGGCTATTGCGGCTCGTTTTCCTAATGATGGAATAAGATATTGCAGTTACCCCACCCAAAAACCCGAAGCTCTGCTTGAGCGTATCATAAAAGCGTCCTCCAATGAAGGCGACCTTATAGCCGACTTTTTCTGTGGTTCCGGCACGCTTCCGGCTGTCGCCGAAAAATTGGGTCGCAAGTGGATTGCCACAGATCTTGGCAAGTTCGCCATCCACACCACCAGAAAGCGCCTTCTGGGCGTGCAGCGAGAGCTGAAGAAGGATGGCAAGCCCTACCGCGCTTTTGAGGTTTTGAATCTCGGCAAATACGAGCGGCAGCATTATGTTGGCGTCAACG
>CAYNKM010000382.1:0-2142 GCA_964397795.1 uncultured Desulfovibrio sp.
ATTATAGGCGGCCCGCACGGCATTTCCCTCAACATGGGATAGTTGGGTCTCAATTATATCTGGCCTGTATCCCTGTTCATTCAACAACGTGGAAGCTATCGCCCGAAACCCATGAATACACATCTGGTCACGCCCATATCCAAGACGACGAAGCGCGTTCAAAAGGCACATATCTGTTATGGGACGAGTATTAGACATTGGACTTGGAAAACATAACTCATAATCACCAGAAAAATATTTCAACTCCTGAAACAATTTCACTACCTGTTTGGACATGGGCACTATATGTTCCCGGCGTCTTTTCATCCGTTCAGCCGGGATAGTCCATGTCGCTGTATCAAAATTTATCTCACTCCAGCGAGTGCCACGCAATTCTCCCGAACGCACAAAAACATATGGCATTATACGTAATGCAAAACTTGTTATTGGTCGTCCCGAATAATGCTGAATATCTATTAAAAGATCTTTAATATCCTCCAGCTTTGTAAGAGCCGCCATGGGGGTTACTTTGGTTGTCGCAAGGATTTCAGTCACGCCATCAACGGGATTGGCCCTGATAATTCCTGATAATTTTGCAAATCGGCATATCTGATTTCAAATTTGAGCCACACGATGTGCTGTCTCAAATTTTTTACGTGATTCAATCTCACGTAATATTGGTAGAAAATCCGATACTTCCAAATCTGAAAATGGCTTATGATCAAGCCTCCCTATCAGGTATTTGTCAAGTCGTTGGCGAACTGACTTTTGGTGTCTTTCCGTCCATGACAACCTTTTTACAGAAAACCACTCTTCCGCAACCTGCCTAAAAACCGGAGCGCGCGTTTTGGTGTTTTTCTCATTTCTTTTCAATGCTGGGTCTTGACCATTTGCAAGAAGAGTCCGCGCATTATCACGTTTTTCCCGCGCCTTTTTAAGACTCACAGTAGGATAAACGCCAAGAGAGATAACTTTCTGCTTACCTCCATAAGAGTAGCGAAAGCGCCACCATTTACCCCCATTTGGCGCAATCTCAAGATACAAGCCTCCTGAGTCAAACAGAGTGTATCTTTTCTCTTTTGGCTTGGCTTTTTTTACCCGTAAATCAGTAAGCATTTCGCCCATTTATCCCTCCGGTAGTCACACTTTTTTGAAACTTCCCAGTCACAGTCATAGTTATACTAAAAGTGTGACTACATTTCAAAAGACGCTAGTGGACATAGGTATATCCAATAATCCTTATTAAAAAGAAATTGTCCATAAATTTTAGCAACTTATGGACAATATCGCTCTTATTGAATTTATGTGATGGCGGAGAAGGTGGGATTCGAACCCACGTGCCGGCTATTAACCGACAACCCGATTTCGAGTCGGGCGCATTACGGCCTCTTTGCTACTTCTCCAAAAATTATTTTTAACTTATCTGCCCAAGGTATTCAAGAGGTATTTAAAAGATAAAAATTTAATGACAATGCAAGAGAATCCTGATAAAAACTTTTAATTCAATAAATAAATAATTTTGAATATTTATGGCTACTGTTCCCTTAAAATTCATTATTTCCGTCTGTTTTTTATATTTTTGGCTTGCTATTTATATAAATTCGGGTTATGCGGCCGGGTTATTTCCGGAGAGTTCGGAAAATTCTGCGATAAACCAGGAAATTACGGTAAAACCTGACTCCATAAATGAAACTGAAGCCCTGACGGATAAAAACCTTCTTGATGAAATATTTCTTCAGGATACCGCAAAGGGCAAGGACATAGTTGTCAGTCCGGATATGGACGGAGAAATTTCTGAAAAGCCGGATTTGAACAAGTAAAAAACAATTTTTCAAGGAGAGCGATAATGGCGTCCATATTTGATATTTTGAATAATACCGATTTTACTTCAATACTGAATACAATTGGTGCAAAAGCCAGGGGAACCATTGAGGACGTTGAGTCCACAACTCCAGGCGGTCTTGGAGGCATTTTTGGAGCGGGAGCTCTTGGCGCTGTTTTGGGAAATCTTATGGGTGCCAACGCGGCAAAAGGCGTTGCCCTGGCGGGATTGGGCGCGGCTGCCTATAATTTTTACAAAAAATGGGCACAAAGTCAGGAGGGCGATGGGCAGGAAACGGGTGGATGGTTTTATCCGAAAGGTGGAACAAGCGGTTGATGTTC
>CAYNKM010000383.1:0-2136 GCA_964397795.1 uncultured Desulfovibrio sp.
ATTAATAATGCCCTAAAAATAATAGATGAAATTGGTCTGCCAATCATGCTCAAGGCAGAAGGAGGAGGCGGAGGACGGGGTATTTTTGAAGTTCATAATACGGATGAACTTGAAGACGCGTTTTTCAAGGCTTCATCAATGGCCCAGGCCTCTTTTGGCAATCCCCGCCTTTTTGTGGAAAAATTTCTTTCTGATGTCCGTCATATTGAAATTCAGGTTATCGCGGACATGTATGGCAATGTTTTTGCCTTTGATGAACGCGATTGTACCGCCCAGAGAAATCATCAGAAACTTATTGAAATTTCCCCCTCTCCCTGGAAAGGCATGACTCCGGAATTGCGGGACAGATTAAAAGATTATGCCCGCCGTCTTATAAAAGATGTGGGTTATCATTCCCTTGCGACTGTTGAATTTCTGGTTACTCCAGACAGAGAGCCTTATCTTATTGAAGTCAATACCAGATTACAGGTTGAACACGGAGTTACAGAATCAAGGTACGGTCTTGATCTTGTTGAAGAACAGATTGCGGTGGCCTTTGGCGCCGAGCTGCGTTACAGGGAGGATAATCTTCTCCCTTCATACTGTGCAATGCAGGTAAGGATTAATTGTGAAAATCCTCAGGAAAATTTTGCCCCAAATTCAGGTCTGGTTTCAAGATATGTTTCACCAGGCGGACCTGGCGTCCGACTTGATTCAAATATAAGCGCGGGCTATGAATTTCCTGCAAATTATGATTCCGCGGGCGCCTTGCTGATTGCCTATGCGAAGGACTGGGAAAAAACACTGGGGATTATGGATCGCGCCTTAAGCGAATATGTGGTAGGTGGAATTAAGACAACCATTCCATTTTTCAAAAAGGTAATAAAACATCCCCAATTTAGGGCTGGAGAGCTAAATACCAATTTTATCGCCGAGCATCCGGAGTTGATGCAATATACCAATCTCGCGCCAGAGGGAGAAAGGTTGGCCAGACTGGTAGCTGAAATTTCCGCAAAAGGCTATAATCCCCATGTTCAGCTTGGTGAGTATCGTTCCAAGGATACCCCCGGGCTTGGTTCGTTTAATCCTGTCCTGCCACCCATACCTCCCCTGATCCGAAGGAAGCCATCTCCATATCCCTGCGGAAACCGACTGGAAACTCTCGATTTTATAAGAGAATCTGGCTATGTCCATTTTACGGATACTACACCGCGGGATATAACCCAGTCCAATTCCGGAAATCGTTTCAGGCTGGCTGAAGACAGGCTTATTGGTCCATACCTCGATAACGCGGGCTTTTTTTCCATTGAAAATGGTGGGGGCGCGCACTTTCATGTAGCCATGATGGCAAACATGACTTATCCCTTCACTGAAGCAAAAGAATGGAACAGCTTCGCGCCGAAGACATTGAAGCAAATTCTTGTCCGTTCCACAAATGTTCTTGGTTACAGTCCCCAGCCTCGCAATCTCATGCGAATTACTGGTGAGATGATTTGTGATAATTATCAGGTCATCAGGTGTTTTGACTTTCTAAATCACATAGAAAATATGCGTCCCCTGGCCGAAGTGGCCCTTGCCAGGAAGGATGTAATTTTTGAACCCGCGATTTCCCTTTCCTATAATCCGGCATTTAATATAGATCATTATCTTGAGGTCGCCCAGGATATAGTGCAGATGACAGCGGAGCTGTTGGGTACTGATTCCGAAACCGCTTCCAGGGAAATTATCCTCGGATTAAAAGATATGGCGGGGGCTTGCCCTCCAGCTTTTATGAGGGCGCTGGTAACAGGTTTAAAAGAAAAATATCCACATCTCGTTTTACAATATCACCGTCACTATACGGATGGCCTGTTTATCCCTTCCTGCGGCGAAGCCGCCCTTGCCGGAGTTCATATTCTGGACGCCGGGCTTGGATCCGCCGTTCGGTATTATGGCCAGGGGGATATAATGTCTCTCATGTCCTACCTTGAAGATGAACTTAAACTTAAATGTCATCTCAATAAGGAAGTCCTGCGGGAAGCGAATTTTGTCTGTAAACAGATTATGCCCTATTATGATCGTTATTGTGCGCCCTATTTTCAGGGAATTGATTTTGACGTTACCTTGCATGGGATGCACGTCGGAGCGACGTCTTCATCCCAGGAAGGAGCAATGAAA
>CAYNKM010000384.1:0-2132 GCA_964397795.1 uncultured Desulfovibrio sp.
ATTCGGCACAGGGCGGCGGTGCATAGACTTTTACCAGCGCTTGATGATACTCCCTGAAACATTATTGCCCTTTTCTTCATATTTAATCCTGAAACGCCCGCGGTCCTTGCCAAAATGCCTTCCTGGACAAGGGCAGGGTCGAACGCCTTGAATTTAAATTAATATAAGGTAATAATTATTATGTTTTTTTCGGAAAATTCTTCTATTTTGACGCCTGAATATAATAAATTTGGCAGTAGCGGAATGATGGATTTATGAAAAAGACCCTGGTTATATCATCAGTAATAGCCTCTCTTGTCCTGATTATTATTTCAGCATTCTGGCTTTTTCTGAATTCCTCATATATGGGAAAAATAATTGTCCGTGAATGTCTTGAAAGCACGGGCAGTATTCTGAAATTTGGCGAAAATCCCGTATTCAGCCTGTTTCCCGCGTCTGTAAGACTACAAAATGTCTTATGGCAAAGTCCTGGCAAAGAACCTCTCCTAAAATTCTCATCCCGACTTATCCGTATAAATTTCGATTTGTTTTCCCTGGTCAAAAAACAGATTCATATTAATGAAATTTTTGCAGACGGGGCGAATTTTGTCATTAATGAAAATGTCCCGTCCACTCCCGCAAGCGACTCTAATTCCCAATCAGGCTCTGACAAAATGTCTTTTTTAATCGACAGGTTGGTGGTTCATCACGGACAATTCAAGTATTTTTACTCTGGTTCCATAATTAAACTATCCCAGATCAACCTGTCGGCAGAACATCTGGGTCCAAGACAGGAAATGGATGTAAAATGTGACTTTTATAGCGACAGTGAAATTGAGCAGGAAGGGATAACCGGAAATATGGCTATACGTACCAAGCTGAAATACTATTTCCCCAATCTCACTTTCAGACAAACATCCCTCACTTTTACCGCTACGGAAGATCCCCTGTTCATGCTTTTATCGCCCTTAAGCCTGGATGGGGAAGGCGCGCTAAATATTGACGACTGGTCTTTTAGGGTCACTTCATCCCAGATCAAGACTTCCCTTGGCCAATTTATATTGTCTTGTGAATATAACGCGCCCAGTGAAAGTTTTGACGGTCATCTGTCCCTGGATTTTAATCTCGCTTCCCAAAAGGAACAACAGATAAATGAAGATCAGTTTATAAATTACAGGATTGTCCTGCAAAGTCCTTTCAGCTTTAAAAACCGCATCCTTGCCTTTCCGGATATAGCCATAAGCGCCGGTCCTTCAAAAGGTAGCGGAAATTTGAAGTGCGTGTTTCCCCAGGGCGACCAGAATACAAGAATTACCGGCTCCCTTTCAATGGGCGTTCTGTCCCTGCCAGCCGGGGATAATGAAAATGTGTCAAACGCCAGAGGCCATAAACAGCAAAAAGATACTTTAACATCCTCATGGCCCGCCCTGGATCTGTCTTTTTCTGTGGCAGGATTAAATTATCACAATTTTTCCTGCAGGGATCTCGATTTTCACCTGACTGGAGAAGACGGCGTCTATAACCTGAATAATCTCCGTTTCATCTGGGCCTCCGGAAAGGCAAACGGTTCCGGATCGGTAAACCTCAAGGATAAAAATTTTACGCTGAAAACAAGCGGCAATGATATTAACATAGGAAGAGCCTTGTGGGAGCTTGGCGTGAATGGCTTTCAGGACGGCCTGGCAAGTTATAATTCGGAGCTTGCGTCCAGCGGTTTTGACTGGGTGTCCATAAAAAAGAATCTTTCAGGAAATATAAGCTTTAAGGCCCAAAACGTTAAAGTTTCCGTAATGGAAGAAATTACAAAATTCCTGTCCAGATTCAGTTCCAATGCCAGTTCTCTCCCTCAAAGTATAGATATATTTACCCTGGACGCCAGAGCCAACAAGGGTAAACTGGATATTAACCCGCTCCTGCTTAAGTCAAAGGCTCTGGAAGCCAAAGCCGAGGGAGAAATTAATCTGGAAAAGGATAGCCTTCAGGCTCAACTAAATTTAAATATCTTCGGTATGAATCTGCCTATCGCTTTATATGGGCCGCTTTCCGGACTTTCATGGAGAATTGAGCCCGCCTGGTTGAATAAAATCTGGAAGGAATTTTAAGCGGAAATTAAAACTTATTTAATTCTAAAAATATTATTAAATCATCCGATA
>CAYNKM010000385.1:0-2127 GCA_964397795.1 uncultured Desulfovibrio sp.
ACTGCGTAGCCGTTAGCGGCTTTGCCGGTTACGGATACGGCGTACCCCTTGCGGGGAAAAGTTGTCATCCCCCAGAAAAATCAACACATGGTTTAAACAGAGCCAAATCTTTTATTCATTCATGGTGGGAAAAAAACATCTGGCCTGCCAATTGGGCCCGATTTGTTTCCAGGGAGGGGATTCCATAAAACAGATTTCCCTTGCCCTGGGACAGCGGGGATGAAAATAACATCCGGAGGGAGGATTTATTGGACTGGGCAATTCCCCCGAAAGAGGAGGAGGCAGCTCTTCCAGATCTTTTCCCCTTTTCCAGTTTCTTTCCCCTTTTGGCATTGCCGCGATAAGAGCCTGGGTATAGGGATGGGCGGCATGGGAAAAAAGCTGTTCCCTTGAAGCTTCTTCCACAATTTGACCCAGATACATGACCAGAATTCTGGTACACATAAAACCAATAACAGCCAGATCATGGGAGATAAACAAATAGGAGGGATTATATTCTTCCTGCATATCCTTTAGAAGATTGAGAATTTGCGCCTGAACGGAAGCGTCAAGCGCGGATACCGGCTCATCACAGACTATGAGGGAAGGATGGGTGATCAAGGCTCTGGCTACGGCAATCCTCTGTCTTTGGCCGCCCGAAAACTGATGGGGATATCTTGATCCCATTCCTTCCAGACCTACCGCCCGCAGAAGATCTTCTGCCAAAATTTTTCTTTCTTTCCGGCTTGTTCCCTTGATTACCAGCGGTTCTGCAACCGAATCCATAATGGACATGCGGGGATCCAGGGAAGATGCGGGATCCTGAAAAATCATCTGGATTTTTCCCGCCGCCCAGCTTTTGGCGTTGGCTATTGGCAGTTCTCTTCCATGCAGGAGAACGTTGCCGGCTGAGGCCCTGATCAACCCGCAGGAAATTTTTCCCAATGTGGATTTTCCACATCCCGATTCTCCAACAAGTCCCAGACTTTCGCCAGAATTTATTTTAAGGGAAACATCATCCACGGCATGGAGCAGGGCGGACTGATTAAAAAGTCCGCGGGAAACCCTGAAATTGCGGCTTATATGCTTTAATTGCAATACTTCTTCAGTCAATTCTGTCCTCTTCGGTTGCTGAGACGCTGGCTTTTGAAAGGGTGGCCATGGAATTGTAGATGGCACAAGCTCCACGCAAAATGGGAATGGCCAGAGCGCATCCCGTTCCTTCTCCAAGCCTCATATTCATTTTTAGCAAAGGTTCAGGTTTTTCAGGCAAGCTGGAAATAACAAGATTATATCCTGGTTCAGCGGAGCTGTGTGAAAAAAACGCATAGTCAGATAATGGGGGATAAATCAGGGAAGCGGCAAGATATGCGGATGTACAGATAAAACCGTCAACCAGAAAGGGGATTGAAGATGCAGCGCAGGAAAGCATTAGTCCGGCAAGCATCGCAATTTCAAATCCTCCCAGGGCGGCAAGAATTGATACGGGATTTTGGGTGGTAATTATATCCTTATGCCTGATAAGGGCTTTTTTTATTACCTCTTTTTTATGCCTGATCATTGCTTCTTTTGCGCCTGCTCCAGGTCCGGTTATCTTGTCCGGATCAAGACCCAGATAAGCGCAGAAAAGGGCGGTAGCTGAAGAAGAATTGCCTATTCCCATCTCTCCCAGACATAAACAGGAATAACGTTTGGCATTTTCATATCCTATCCGGAAACCTTCCAGAATCGCTTTTTGGCATTGCTCTTCAGTCATTGCGGCGGATTTGTTAAAATCATTCGTCCCATTAGCAATTCGCCTATCTATTAGCATGGGGTGGGGTGTAAATTTTTCCCCCATACATCCCGCGTCAACAACTTTTAATGCTATATTATAAATATTACAAAGAGCATTTACGGCCGCACCGTTATTTAAAAAATTGAGAACCATTTGCCTGGTCACAGCTTGGGGAAAGGGGGAAACCTTCTGGGCGGTTATGCCATGATCGGCGGCTATTGTAAACATAATGACGGGGTCAATGGATAGGGGAACTTTACCTCCTGAAATAATAAAAAGACGGATAGCAATCTCCTCCAACCTGCCCAAACTTCCCTTGGGTTTGGTCAAATTATCCAGGTGTTTCCTCGCCTTATCAGTAAGATTTAAAT
>CAYNKM010000386.1:0-2124 GCA_964397795.1 uncultured Desulfovibrio sp.
TTTATTTTTTATCTATGCCGAATCAGGACTCCATTTCCTGACCACGTTTATTTGCCGCCTCAACTGCCTCCACCATCAAGCCCGTCAGTCCCGCGCGATCGAGAACATTCATACCTGCAATAGTCAGGCCTCCTGGAGAGCAGACATCATCTCTCAAACGCATGAATGATTTACCCTGTTTGGCGGCCAGTTCTCCGCAACCGGTTAGAAGCTGAATAAGCATTTTTTCCATTTCCTGTCTGGAAAAGCCCAAAGTAACGCCTGCCTGAAGCAGTCCATGCATCGTCGCATAAATATATGCAGGGCCAGCTCCTATTGTAGCTGAAAATTCTGTAAAACGGGATTCCGGCAAAGATATGCACATTCCCAAAGTTGAGAAAATTGAAATTATTTCTTTCTCCAGATCCGGAACAAGAACTACCGGATCCACACAAAAGGCAAATACTCCCTTACCGACCATAGCAGTAGTCGTAGGCATGCAACGGCAGATAAAGCATTCATCGCCCAACATATTTCTTAAACGGGACAGGGGAACGCCGGCGGCAATGGAAATGGCAGCTTTACCCTCATTCAGTTTGGACTGGGCTTCCTGAAGCACTTCTGGCATCTGATAAGGTTTTACAGCAAATATAAGAATATCAGAATTTTCTGCTGTCTGCTCAATACCTGGCATTATTTCAACACCCATACTCACCAAAGGCGCCATCTTTCCAGGTGTACGGCTATAGATACAGAGATGATAGTTGTCAGGAGAAAGATGCGAAGCAAAGCCGCTCATCAATGCAAATCCCATATTTCCACAGCCTATGCATCCAATCGTTTTTCTCATTAAAAAGCTCCTTTTTTAACGATCAAAACAGGAAGATTTTATGGAAAGGCCTAAACCAGCAATCTTCCTGTCTGGACAAAAAGAGCCTCCGGCTATGGAGGCTCATCCAAAAACTATTTATCAGAAGCAGCTTTAATTTCACTTATTTTAGGCAGACTTTTTACCATCTGCAGACCCATACGCAATTGATTATCCCGATTTAACTGATCTTTGCCATCATCTTTTATATTTTTGATTTTTTCAGTTTTCTTGTCCCTGGAATTTTCGAGATGACGGTTCAAATCCTGTTCTCGTAACAAGAGCCGCGGACTTTCCTTTTCATCAGTTCTGGGCGGTTCAAAAAGCACTTCAACATCTGGCACAATGCCTTCGGCCTGAATTGATGATCCGTTGGGAGTATAGTAAAGGGCCACTGTGAGTTTCAGACCAGATCCATCCGCAAGGGGGATAATGTTCTGCACAGAGCCTTTTCCAAAAGATCTTTCACCCAGAATAAGAGCGCGTTTTTGATCCCGCAATGCGCCGGCAACAATTTCAGAAGCAGATGCCGAACCGGCATTAATGAGGACAACAACAGGCACATCCACATCATCATTTTGCTTTTTGGCTGAATAAGTGCGCTGGTTGGAATCTTCCCTGCCTTTGATGGAAACAATTTCTCCATCTTGCAAAAAAGTATCGGCAACGCTTACGGCCTGATCCAGCAATCCGCCCGGATTATTACGCAAATCAAGAACTATGCCTTTAATCCCGCCAGCGGCTTTTGCCTCCTGGGCAGCCTGTTTTAAAGCCTCTTTCAATTCTTCAGTAGTGCGTTCGGAAAAACGGGTAAGCCGAACCCAGTAATAACCATCTTCAAGAGGTCTTGATTTAACGCTGATTAGAGGAATGGTATCCCGCACTATTCGTACTGTCTGGGGAGTCTTGGCATCACTGTGAAGGATATTGAGTTCCACTTCTGTCCCTTTTGCTCCCCTGATTCTGGAAACAACTTCCTGAAGGGAGAGTTCTTGCGCGGGCTGGCCGTCAATTGAAAGAATTATATCTCCTGGCTGGAGCCCGGCGCGAAAAGCGGGAGTATCTTCAATAGGCGTGACAACAACGACCTGGCCATTTTCCATGGAAATCTCTATGCCAACGCCAAAAAACTCGCCGGAAGTTGTCTCCTGCATTTCCTTATATTCATCACTGGTCATAAAAGTGGAATGAGGATCCAGACCCTGCAACATGCCTTTAACAGCGCCATTAATTAAATCAATCTGGGTTACGTCTTTTACATAATTACGCTGTACCAA
>CAYNKM010000387.1:0-2117 GCA_964397795.1 uncultured Desulfovibrio sp.
ATTTAAGGGTGCAAGTAATTATATTGCACTTGTGGGGAAGGAGGGTAAAGATTTCTACGAAAAACTTGGTTATTACGGAGAAAAACTCGTTCTTTATGCGCAGACGCTCGGGCTGAATACCTGTTGGGTTTATCTCACTTATAAGAAAGTAAAAAACGCTTACGTGCTTAATAAAGGTGAAAAGTTAGGACTTATCATTGCCATAGGATACGGCGAGACGCAAGGGAAAAGCCGTAAAAGTAAGACGCTTGCAGACGTTTCTTCTGCGGTCAATCTGCCCGAATGGTATCTTAAAGGAATCGAAGCTGCTTTGCTTGCGCCTACAGCTATGAACAAGCAAAAATTCTTCTTCTCTCTTGAAGGAAACAAAGTTAAAGTAGATACGGCTTCGGGAGTGTGCACTAAAATCGATTTAGGCATTGTAAAGTGCCACTTTGAGATAGGCGCGGGCAAAGAGAACTTTGAATGGGTGTAAACAAAAACAACGATAAAGCCCTTCGTGATAACACATTCGTACAGGCAAATATTAAAAATCCCAGAAAATAACAGAACAGTAAATATAAAGCCGCTACTTCGGGTAGCGGCTTTTTTCATTGACAGTAAGGGCAAATTTTTGTTACAATATAAAGGTAAAAACCAAAGAGGATAAATTATGTACAAATCATTAAAAAAATCTTGTTTGATTTTATTATCGGCGTTAGCTGCGGCTATGCTAATTTTGGCGTGTGCGTTTATACTCACGCCCAAAACTACGGCTAATGCGGACGGGAGTTCAACCAATTTATATTGGGGAATAAAAAACGATGGAACATACGACGATGGAGATAATAAAGTAGTGCTTATTTTAAGCCAGAACACCACGAGCAGCGATGGCACTACACTGAGCAAGTACAACAAATCCGTTATTTGGGCTCCTTGGATGAGTAATGAGACCATTACCGAGGTAACGATGGAAAGTGAAGCATATGCGCCGTCGTCTATGTACCAATGGTTTATGGATCAACCAAATTTAAGAAAAGCTGATTTGAGCAAGCTCAATACCTCGGAAGTAACAAATATAACAAGCATGTTCTCCGGTTGCAGCAGCTTAACATCGGTCGATTTATCTTCGTTTGATACTTCGAACGTAACGGATATGCGCGCTATGTTCAGACGTTGCAGCAGCTTAACTTCGCTTGATTTATCTTCGTTTGATACTTCGAACGTAACGGATATGTTCTTTATGTTCGACAGTTGCAGCAATCTTACCGAGATACAAACACCTGCAAATATCGAAAATGCTTTGCCGTTGCCAGACGACACTACCGAATGGATATATACCGAAGGCGAAACGGTTAAGATTATAACAGGCTCTATTACAAGTGACGAGCAAGGCAAGACGCTTACCCGCCACGCAACCTGTACCCCCGCCGAGGCGGAAACGGAAAACTTGGTTGAGGCAACCTGTATGACGGCTGGCAGCTATGATTCGGTAATTTACTGTTCGGTCTGCGGTGAAGAGATAAGCAGAACGCCGACTGAAATACCCGCGCTGGGACACAACTACGCAAACGGCGTATGTACGGTGTGCGACGATACCGCGTATTTCGAAGTTACGGTCGGACAGAATAAAACCTATTATAAAACCATTAATGAAGCGTTCGCGGCGGTTGAAAATACCGCAACGGTGAAAATGTATGCCGACGCGGAAACTACGGATACTCTTACCATAGCGAAATATAAAAATATAACCCTCGACCTCAACGGTCATATGCTGAAATATACGGGCAGTGATAACAAATCGGTCATAACCGCTGACGGTGGTAATTTTACGCTTAAAGACAGCAACGCCCAAGCGACACACAGATATAATATCAACGACGACGGTCTTTGGGTTTTTACCGATAGCGGCACGGAAACGCTTAGCGGCGGCGTAATTTGTGGCGGCAAGGCAAGCGGCGTCCACATACTTGGTAATGCTCAGAATATGGCTTTCGCTAGCTTTACAATGGAAGACGGCAATATATGCGGTAACACTGCAACGGAAGGCGGCGGCGTTTACGTGGGTGGAGAAGGCAATTTCACGATGTCGGGCGGCAAAATCTGCGGCAATACGGCAACGAGTGGCGGCGGTGTGT
>CAYNKM010000388.1:0-2116 GCA_964397795.1 uncultured Desulfovibrio sp.
CGTTTGCCGGGAAATTCGTGGGATATCCCGTAAAACCAGTAGCATTTGGATGGGGAAGGTTTACCATGATTATATTGTTATTTTTTCCATACCGTCCGTATCTTACTTTTAAATTTGCGCTCTTTTGTCCCTGATTTTCCGGCATGTAATCCCTTATGTTTTTCTCCGTATGTTTTGTTGGAGAATCACTTAATATGGCTCAAAGTCTATTAAATGGCTGCCTGCCTATTTGAATGATTAATTCTGGTTCCCATATATCAAATAAAGGTTTCCATATTTCCCTTTCGGCAAAATCCCATTGAGATTCTGTTATTTCTCCGCTTTTTTCTGATCTCCAGGGAACAAAACTGGCCATGGCGATATTATTGGATGCAAACTCCAAGGACTTTTTTAAAGGCTCATCACTTTCATTTGGCTGATAGATATTTGATAATTCCCAAAATAATCCCTGGACAGGTTTTCTTATTTTGAAAGGATTTCCTTCCCTGAAGAAATCATGCTCATCAGGAAATGGGCTTTCTGGAATAATTCTGGTCTGATTTGCTTTGGGGTTGATTGTCAAAACAAGGATTTTAGTCTTTTCATTCCATGTGTCTTCAGGACTATAAGTTAAATTAAAGCCCCATTTTCCCGGATTTCCCTTCAATTTCTCAAAGGCCTGAATGATTATATTTTTCATTTTTACCTTCTCCTAAAAAATATCAACCTTTCATATATTAAAATGCCACTGGCTAGCAACAGGTTGGCACTGCTTAAAATAAAAAGGGCTAGATTTTACTCTAACCCATTGATTTTATTGTGGCGTCCTCAAGGGGATAAAATATTTATCATAACTTATTGTATTTATATATTAAATATAAAGGATTAATTTTTATACCCACAAAAATACTGATCATATCCCTAAAAAATATACCGTTGAGGAGTTGGAGTTTCTGGCATAGGATGGAGCCATGAAACGAAGCAGATTTATCGAGGAGCAGATAATCGGCATCCTCAAGCAGGCAGAGGCAGCTATAACAGTCCAGGATTTATGTCGCCAAAATGGCATCTCTGATGCTACATTTTATAAATGGCGGCCCAAATATGGCGGTCTGGAGGTTTCGGAAGCGAAGAGGCTAAAGCAGCTGGAAGATGAGAACGCCAGGTTGAAGAAGCTGGTTGCTGATCTCATGCTTGACAACACCATGCTCAAGGATGTTGCATCAAAAAACTTCTTCCGCCCGACTCTAAACGTCAATCCGTAAAATACCTGCAAGAAGAATACGGTTGCTCCCAGAGGCGGGCATGCAAAATATTAATGGTAAATCGCATGACAGCGCGCCACAAAGCTGTTCCTGACAAGGATGAAGCTTTGCGGACTCGTATGCGCGAGCTTGCCGAACAGAGAAAGAGCTTTGGCGCGCCCAGACTCCATGCGCTTTTGAAGCAGGAAGGCCTGGTAGTGAATCATAAGCGCACAGAGCGGATTTACAGGGAAGAAAAATTGAGTTTGCGGAAACGCAAAAAGAAGCATCAAGCCATAAGCTCACGCAAACAGGATGACCCAGTTGAGGGCCCCCTGGAATGTCTGGCGATGGATTTTGTTCACGATAATCTTGCCGATGGCCGGACAATCCGTATCCTGAGCATGATAGATTTGTGGGATCGTTCCTGTCCGCTTCTGTCTGCAGGTTTTTCCCAAACCGGTCAGGGTGTGGTGAATGCCCTGAACCGGCTTGCGGAGCAAGGCCGCTTGCCGCGCGCGTTGCGCGCGGACAACGGCCCTGAGTTCACCAGCAATGCGCTAAAAATCTGGGCCAAAAAAATGGGATAACCATCAATTACACGCGTCCAGGCAAGCCAACAGATAACGGCCATATAGAAAGCTTCAATGGAAGATTACGGGAAGAATGTCTCAATCAGCACATATTCACATCACTTGTGGATGCTCAGGAGAAGATAGAGCTTTGGAGGGAGGATTATAATCAAGCCAGACCCCACGGAAGTCTTGGCTGGTTTACGCCAGCCGCATACAGGGAGAAGAACATCAAGCCAGCCCAGAGTCTAACTTAATTATGGTATAGATAATGGGGTATAGTCAGGAAGGCGAATACGCCTTTATCTCCAATACCGACGC
>CAYNKM010000389.1:0-2114 GCA_964397795.1 uncultured Desulfovibrio sp.
CAGTCTCCCTTACGGTTTTCACTACTTTTAATTATCTCCTTGTCCATCATTTCGCATAAAAGTTTGAGCGCGGCACCAGTATGGGTGGGTCCAGAATCCGGTGTGCGTAAAATCGGTAATGTAAATTGGTCAATAGCTGTCAGGGGTATTAAACATTTTACTTCCCGATCATAGGTAATTAGCGCAAGATGTACGGATTCCAGCGCGAAAGGATCCGAGCGCAGGGAAGCCAGCATTGTATCCAGGCCGACTTTAACAGACTCAATTGGTTCCCCTTTCATGGAACCGGACGTATCAAGAAGAAGATAAACAGGTAAACGTCTCATAAAGGCCTTCGTAGCATATAAGCAAACGCCATGATTGGATGCGGTTACGTTACAGAATCATCACTTCGGGAGGTGGAGGCGGAAGCTCATCAAGATCATTAACATCTGAACCGGAGTCCACTTTCACGCTACCCGCGCTTACAGAAGCGGAAACCCACTTGAAAAAAGCCTTGATACTTTCATTTTCAAGACTGTCCAGTTTGACAACATTTTCAGTTATTCTTTTCAAAACGTCTGTATTTGCGCGTTCTCCTGCGGCGCACGCAACTACCATTCCAAATTTGCGTTTATTCATTTCCTCCAGACCGGTATCTATTGAGTCTGTCGGGGAGCCATCGGTCATAATGAAAACCAGTGGTTTCCAGTCCCCTTTCTTTTCCGGTGTTGTCTTTGTCACTTCGGCATCCATACAGCTTGCCAAAAGATTAAGAGCATCGCCAAGAACAGTCTGGCCGTTGGCTTTCAATTCCGGAACTTTCAGTGATGAGAGTTCTGTAAGGGGCATTTGCTGGGTAGCGCTACTATCAAATGTGATGATGCTTAAATGTACTGTTTCAAGGGCATATGGGTCCTGACGCAGGGAGGAAAGAAGCATCTGAACCCCATTTTTGACAGATTCAATTGGCTCGCCAAACATGGAACCGGATGTGTCAAGCAATAGATAGACAGGAAGTTTTCTCATAATCAGCCCGCATATTTTTGAATAATTGTAGATATGGTTTCAGCAATATTGAGGTCATTTGTCGGGTCACCAATTGCCGAAAAGCGCCATTTGCCATCTCGCCTGTATAATTTGGCCATAATAAGGGCGCGTTTTCCGGAATATTGAGGCGTTGCTGCCACATCATATGTGGCGAATATTTCTTTTACCTTTTCGGGAGTTCCATCATACATGCGAATAGACGCATACGGGATCTGGGAAAAGTCCTCTGGCCCCACATTATTCAGGAAAAAGAAAATCTGTTCAGCATCTGGAGAGACATTTTTCAAATTTACGGTAATGATTTCATTATCAAGACCATCATTGCCACCCTGATCTCCTTTGCGGTCGTCTCCGGAATGATGTAGGGCGCGGTCCTTTGTATCAAGCTTTCCCTCAAGTAAATTATAATTGGCCAGGAATTCCTTGCGATACTCGGGGGAGTAGATATGATCTATCATTTTGCCATTTTTATCTGTGACAATACAGCTTAAATCCAGATCCACATCTTCAAGCTTCGTCCTTTTCCCAAATCCGAACAGACCTTTGGTCTCTTTCTCAATCGCTCCCCAGTTGCAACCAATACAGAAATTTTCCAGGGATTTTCCATCTTCCTTCTCCAGATTGATCTTCTGGCCTTTTTCCAGTTTGATTGCCATTTTCAGCTCCAGTAAACTTGTTTTTAACCAATATATTTATCTACCAAATATTGTAGTCCGCCCTTATTACCGGTGCCAATCGCCTCAAACTCCCAGGTATTTCCATTTTTATATATTCTGCCAAATTCTATTCCGGTTTCAACAGAGAAATCCTCCTCTAGATCGTATTTCATAATCTCCTCATTTGTGAGGGCGTTATAAATTCTTATATAGGCATTGCGGACCTGGCCAAAATTCTGATTTCTCTCATCTGCCTTGTAAATCGTTGCAGTAAAAATGATTTCCTTTATATTCGGATTTAGCTTTGTCAGGTCCACTGTGATTGTCTCATCATCGCCACCATCGGAATTTCCGCCACTTTGGTCATCGCCAGAGGAAGAAACTGCCCCATCAGGTGAAACCAGATTGTTATAAAAAACAAAGTATTCA
>CAYNKM010000390.1:0-2110 GCA_964397795.1 uncultured Desulfovibrio sp.
ATGAAAACAGCTCCAGAAGTATATAGTGAAATACCGACAAAGACCGCACATGCCTATGCCGGAATATGCCAGCTTGCGCTAAAGAAAAAATATCCCTGGCTTGTTTCCATCATGGATTGAGGTTCCAAATGCAGCCATTTTTCAAAACTTTATCTATTCTGTGCTTGGTCTGCTTTATGGTCATATCCTTGTCCGTATCCAATCATGCAGCTTCAAATTCAGGCCCAAGCTTCAAACCAGTTAGCCGGAGCGCAGTAGAGGGAGGCAAAAAGCTATATCATGGCAATTTCAAAACTATGAAATACCACAACGAGTTTTGCGACCATTACGATTGCAAAACCTGCACAAAGATTTTCAAGACAAAAGCTGCTGCGGAAAAAGCAGGATATGTGCCTTGCGGGAAGTGCGGAGGGTAAATGATTACGCAATATGGAAAACATTTATTGAAAATGTTGGATCCAGAAGCTGAACAGGAAGAAGAAAGAGCAAGGATTTTAAAAGAGCTTGATAAAAAGAGGTATGTTTGCCTGGATAAGAATCAAATAAATGCCAAAAAGATATCTACTGATCCAAATGCAGATGATTATCACCTTTTTGAAGTTGATGATGAAGATACTTCAATCGAGAAATCATGCTGTGGGCAATTTACTCTTAAGAAATCAGAGCAAGAATTTGTGGACTATACGACATCTTACCCTGCTCCCGAAATGAGAGAAAATGTATTGGAACATGGAAGAGAAATGTGTGGGAATTGTGTAGCTAGTCTCTATGGAAATACAGATACGAAGAAAAAGAGGTAAGATTAATTAAAAACTCCGGCCCACCCGGACCGGAGCAACGCAAATAAAAAATTCGCACTTTTCAAGAAGGCGAAAATCAAGATATAGCCACCAAATGGCCTCCAGTCAATAGATCGTCCACAAGCTCATCCACGCTACCTGTGCGCACAACCGTTCCATCCCACATTTTGAGCCTTTTGGCGAAGCCGATCATCCATTCCTCAAGAGTGGCTTCAGGCACAAACTTGCTTTGCCAGAGAGCTGTGGCAATTTCCATAGGGCCATTCGCTTCAAATTCATACCCATCAAAATAACGATATCTCATATACCCTCCAGGGTAAGGGAGGCCAGCTGACCCCCAGCTTATTCCAATTATACGGCAACCGCCAGCACTGCGGCCCGGCGCTGATAGAACATGGCTACCGCCTGATCAATACCAGTCCAGAGTGAGTCAGTTTGGGAGGCATTTGTCCCGCTTGTGCCATTGAACATATAAGCGGCCTGTCCGTCAACCCTTGTGGCCTTTATTTCCATGCCAGCCTTGCGCAAGCGGGTAACTGCCGCCCTTGCGGTTATATCCAGCCAGCCGAAAACTTCCATCATTCTGGCCAGGGTGACTGTGCGTTCATTCCGGAACATATTGGCAAGCTTCGCCTGCACTCCGGAAAGGCTGGGCAGCTCATTGGCCTGGGGAGCATTGGCATTCATAGTCTTGCACTGGTCAATAAACGCTGCAAGGAAGCGAACCCAATTCACAATCTTGGCGGCATTGACTGTGCCAGAATGCTGACGGAATTCAATGGTGCCAAGACGGGAAATAGATTGCAGATTGACCTTGTAGTAGCGGCTATTCTGTCTGACCACCAAATCCCGAATGGAGTTAATCGCTTCAAAATTGCCCCGCACAAATCCGCAAATGGACTTACAATAGGTATTCTCGTTTCCCCTACGGCTTGCCGGCATGAAAGCGTCAATTTCAGCCTCATGAGCGGCATACCTGCGCAGAATGTTCTTCAGGGCATGAACATCCAGATCGGAAGCGTCAAAGTGAACATGAAGCCCACATGAAGAATTGACTGTGGCGCCAGCATCGTCAAGTGCGCGGGCAACAATTTCTGCTTCGGCAAGGCCAGCTTCGCCAGAGAGGATTGGGGAAACCACTTCAAATCCGTTTCTGACCGATGCGTCTGGCACCAGCTTCCAGTGATTGCGAGTAGCATGATTATAGCCCTCTTCCTCAACCTTTATGTTTACGGCCCGGAGGGCTGCAAGAGCGGTCTGACGATTGATGCCTGCGATTTCCATTTCGATTCCAAACTTGCGTTCCATTT
>CAYNKM010000391.1:0-2106 GCA_964397795.1 uncultured Desulfovibrio sp.
TGTGCATAGCATAGGTCAGGGCAATTTTCTCCTTGAAGTGCAACAGGCTTCCGATGTCACCTATCGCTTGCATGATTTTGGCCGCCTGGACGCGAATGGCAAACCCAGACAGCTGCATCTGGATGAAGCCGAAGACGCCATTGATTTTGGTGATGTTGGCGCGAATGCCTGCCAAAATGTCAACCCGGCTCCTGGGGAAACCGCAATATTAAGCGAATCGCCCTTTTTCAGGGTTGCTCTAACCAGAGTCACCGGGACACATCATTTTGATTTTCAGGCCAACGACTCCTTTACCGTGCTGGTGGCGACTGAAGGCAGTTTCCTTCTTGAGGGTGATAGCCAGAATGTGTCCCTGGCGCAGGGAGAAACAGCGCTTATACCCTGGAGCCTTTCCAGTATTACAGTAAAAGGCGAGGGCTCCCTGGTCTCAATTTATGAGCCGCCCATGCAACAGTGATTAGGAGAAACCAATGTACAAAAATGACAAACGGGTAGTTATTACACTGGACGCGGGAGGCACCAATTTTGTCTTTTCCGCAATGCGAGGCTGTGAGTTTATAGTTGACCCTATTATCACGCCTTCTAATTCCCACGATCTTGATTTCTGCCTGGCCACAATGGTGGAGGGATTTCAGACGGTTATTGACCGGCTTGAGGAAAATCCTGTAGCAATAAGCTTCGCCTTTCCGGGACCCGCGGATTACCGCGCCGGCATCATAGGGGGTTATCTCCCCAATTTTCCCAGCTTCCGCGAGGGGGTGGCTCTTGGACCATTTCTGGAAAACAAGTTTCAGCTGCCAGTTTACATAAACAATGACGGCGATCTTTTCACCTACGGTGAAGCCACCATCGGAGTGCTCCCCGCGCTAAATCTCCGCCTATCCGAACTGGGCCATGCGCGCCATTACCATAATCTCCTTGGGGTTACTTTCGGCACCGGTCTTGGCATCGGCTCCGTTATCAATAACCAGCTTAATCTGGGCAATAATTCCTGTATTGAAACTTTTTGCTTGCGCAACATTAACTCTCCGGCCCTTATTGCAGAGGAAGGAGCTTCAATACGCGCTATCCAGAGGGAATACGCCAGACTTGCGGATGACTGCCAGGAACTAACCCCTTATGATATTTTCCAGATTGCGGAGGGCTTAAAGCCTGGCAATCCCGAGGCCGCGAAAAAATCTTTTGAGCTGTTTGGGGAAGTGGCGGGAGACGTCATCGCAACCGCCATGAGCCTTACAGATTCCCTCACTGTCCTGGGAGGAGGCATTACCGGAGCCATGAAATATATCAAGCCCGGTTTACTGAAAGTGCTGCGCTCAAATCTCGAAACAATTGGGGGTGAAGCAGTCGCAAGAGTGCAATCCCGGGTATTCGACCTGGATAACGAACTGGAATTTGCAAAATTTGTAATTGGCGATCCAAAAAATATCCGTATTCCCGGTACGGACAAGGAAGTAGTCTATGATTCCCTCAAGCGTACGGGCATAATTGTTTCAAAACTGGGGGCGCCCAGGGCTATTTCCGCCGGGGCTTATTCCTACGCTCTGGCACAGCTGGATGCCAAGGAAGAAAAACTTGAATTCTCCTGATGCCGGGAATTTCCAGATTTTCACATTCTGACCCATCCCACCTATCCCAAACGATCCTCACCCAATACGCCAGGGTGAGGATCGGTTGCCAACTACTCTGTTTTTGGCTCATTGACTGCTCTTGTCACGCCCACAATACTCCCGTATGACGTCCAAAGCCACTTTTGGGATAACTTCCAATTCCACAATTCCCGCGATAAATGAAGTAATCGGTGTAAAGGTTTTTCTTAATCCCTGATTTTCTATAAAATAAAAAATCTCGTTTTCTTTGACCCATTTACGGGGAAGATTGGGTGATAGGCTTGAATTTTAAGGACAAAGGGCAAATCGCGCAAAAAATATCCTGTAATGTTCAATAGTTATAATTTTCAAGTTTTAACCCCATATCCCCAAATATCCCCGAAACTCGTTTTTATCATCCAATACGGATTGCCATACTTGAAAAAATATAGCCTGATGGCTATAAAAATCGCATGGCATGGGAAGTAGAATATACTGATGAATTTGAGGAGTGGTG
>CAYNKM010000392.1:0-2098 GCA_964397795.1 uncultured Desulfovibrio sp.
ATAGCAGCCTCCTAATCTTCCAGCATATCATGAAGAAGCGTTTCCATGGAGGAAAGGCGCTGATCCAGCCGGCTGATACTATCTGCGAGATAGCGGGGATCGTTTTCCAGGCGCAGGTGGTTTAGCTCATCCCCAAGCTGGCAGCGCAGGGCACGCTCCTTTTGCAGCTCATGCATGGCGTTGTCGGCCATCATTTCATTGGCCCTGGCGGCGACCCTGTCCTGATAGGCGCTTTTGGCGGCCTGGCTGTAATCGAGCATCAGAACCTCGTCCGTCCAGTTTTTGTTGCAGAAAGGGCAGTGATGAATGGAGGCGCTAATGTAAAGATCCTTGCCGCATTTGGGGCAGCAGAGGGCGGGCTTTTGCGCCGGAGGGACAGAAGGATTCTGCTTTTTCAGGGAGGGGATCAAGAACATATAAGTCTCCTTGTGGTTTGAATGGTTTTTGACGCGATAGATGCAGGGGCTAAATGAAAACGCGCGGGTCTTTGATCGCTCTATAGGCCCCGCGGAGGTATATGCGGCGTGTGTTCAAGGTTGCCAAATCGGCGATGCCCTCTGTAAGATCAAAGCCGGAATCCTCGGCTCTAAGGAGCTCTTTCAGAGAATTCTTTATTTTTAAGTTGATCATCTCAAGGTCATCATCCAGTGCTGTCCGTTCATCTTCCATGTCAGTCTCCCTGGTTTTGATGGTTGTGGGGGATAAAAAAGGCCTCCGTTTCCGAAGGGCTTTAGTATTATAAAATATTTTGAATTATAGGTGGGAAATAAAAAGGCCGCTCCGTGAGGAAGCGGCCTACAAATTTTAATTATAAAATGCACTATTGCAATTGAATATGAAACATTTCAATGATTTTATCCTGCAAATTAACTTTTGCTATCAATTGGTGGCCAGGAGTATGTAAAGGATAGCGTGCCAACTTACCCTTTACAAATCCTTTTAGAGGATCTTCGCGCTTTTTAAGGTTTTTTATATAATCTCTAATAATTTTTCTACGCCACTGAGGTAATTTTTTATATTGTATTAAAAATTCTTCCAGATATTTAAACTTCCAGCTCATGGACAGACTCGTTTAAAATATCATTTTGTCGCATCTTTTTTACGAGTTTATTATTAATAAATGCCTTTTTAATATCTTCCTGATTAATTTCCTTTTTACTACCGAATATGCCCGGAAAATCCCAGTGTGATTGATCTCGCAAAGCCCATGCGGTAAATCTTCCGTAAGTAGTCCATATCATATGCAAAAGAAAACTTTCTGTTTCAGAAAAATTAGAAAAAGCTTCTGCTTCACTGCATCTGGGGGGAATTGAGGCGGAACCATGATTGGCAAATTCATTATAAATTTCTTGAACTACTGGGCCGTGCGTCCAAGCTTCAATGCGCTCATTAAATAGCGGGCGGTTATAATATGCCAAACTTACTCCTTGTGCATAAGCACATAGTTTCTGCAGTTTAAGGTTTGTTATATCGTGTTCAGGTGCGACTGCCAAAAAGTAATCCGCAACTTGTAATGCTGTCGCCATTTTTCACTCCTCTTGAATTATTATATTGAGACAAAAAAGCCGCAAGAAGCGGCCAGCATCCCTTAATTGAGTAAGGGGCTTTCAGAATATAATATGAAAATGTACTTTGACAATGACTTAACAAGGACTTTTTGTGTAATTTTAAATATTTTTGTGCATTATTGAATAAGTCTATGTTTTTAATCATATGTAAGTTATTGTTTCAAGTCCTGCTCCAGACTGGCGTCCACCCTTGCAGGCAATAAAAAAGGCCAGTCCGAAAACTGGCCTTATATTTTTGTTTTAATTCCGCCTGCCTTATGGAAAGACAGGCGGTCAAAAACAAAATTTTTATCTCCAAAACGGCCGCCATCCGTTCGTCACGGACTTGCATGCCTGGGCTGGTCATCCAGGCTTTTTCGGGTGGTTTCATGGCCCTCGCTCTAATCCGTCAATCCGGACTCACTCCACCCCGGCCTGCCCCTTCCTGCCGGGCCAGCATCTTTATTCTGCATTGGAATTTAATCAGCCTTATGTGACCTCTTTCGAGCTTGCGGGGCGGCCTCTTGCTCCGCCCACCGCGCGTTACCTGG
>CAYNKM010000393.1:0-2094 GCA_964397795.1 uncultured Desulfovibrio sp.
TGCGAGAACCGCCATATAAAAGAGCTGGCCCAGTCCGGGAAGGGCGAAAATAGACTCTATAATCACGCTGCCTCCAATAAGTCCGGGTACGGAAAGTCCGAGGATGGTTATCAGGGGCAGACAGGCATTGTGCAGGGCATGTTTATAGATGATGACGCTTTTGGGCAGGCCCTTGGCTTCCGCTGTCAGGATATAGTCCTGCCTGAGAACTTCAAGCATGCAGGAACGCATATATCGGGACATTCCCGCCAGTCCGCCAATGGTATAGACACAGATTGGCAAGGCA
The DNA here is from genome assembly GCA_964397795.1 of uncultured Desulfovibrio sp. Taxonomy (GTDB): domain Bacteria; phylum Desulfobacterota; class Desulfovibrionia; order Desulfovibrionales; family Desulfovibrionaceae; genus Desulfovibrio. Next base: position 287 of record CAYNKM010000393.1, read on the forward strand.
AGGTGTCTAGCCAGATCGCAGAATTTTTCCCAGCCTGAAAGGGAATCAAAATCCATTGAAGTGATCCCGGAAATGGGAAACCAGCCCAGATCGATGCCGAACCAGAGCATAAGTAAAAGCGCAAGCCAGAAAGAGGGCATTGCGAAACCCAGAAAGACAAGCACTGTGACAACTTTATCAAATATGGAATTTTGCCTGCAGGCGGAGTAGATGCCAACGGGAATCGCGACAAGCAGGGTAAGGAAAAGGGAGATGACGTTCATGGAGACCGTAAGGGGCAGTCTCTCGGCGATTTTATCAAGGACGGGGCGTCCATCCGCAGACATGGAATTGCCAAAATCAAAATGCAGGAGGCGATTAAGCCAGTTAAAATATTGTTCATAAAGTGGTTTATCCAGCCCGTAAAGAGCCTCCAGCTGTTTCCTGGCAGCTTCTCCGGCAAGGGGATTCAGGGTGGTTTCCATATCTGTGGGCGAACCAGGCGCAAGGTGAATAACCCAGAAGGAAATTATGGTTATGCCCAGAAGAATCAGCAGCAGCCAAAGGCATTTTTTCGCAGTGCGGATAAAAAGATGACTCAGAAATTGGGCATTTGAATTAAGGAAATTTAAACTCAGCATAATTTATATTCATTCCGGAGAATTGAACGGCGGGACTGCGCAGGAAAATTTTTAAATATAAGCAAGAATAGAGTGGTTTTTTGCTCGTTCACGGCGCTTGTCGCGCCGGGCCAGGCCCTTGTCTGGCGTTTGAAGGAATTTCAAGATAGCTTCCAGGAAGGCGTTTACTCAAGCCGCATCATCCAGTCCCTGATTTCCTTTAATTCTTTTTCCCAGGCCGCCGAGAGTCGCAGCTCAATAAAGCTTTTATAAATATTGTCCATCATTTCCATGCAGCTTTCCAGGAGAAAGATTTTTTCCAGGATCAGGGCATCCGGATCATCCTTGTCCGAAACGTCAATTTTAGGAACTTTCAGTCCCTGCGGGGAGAAGTCCCCGGCCTTCAGTCCCAGTTGAAATTCCAGACCATCCTTTTCCAGGCCGATAATGGCGCTGGTGACCTTTTTTCCCCTGCCCAGGCCAAAGCGGGCATCCTGCAGGGGCGAGGCATCACCGGAAACTATGCTTACTTCCTTGTTCTCCATGTCCTGGCTTTCCACTGTGACCCGCTTATTCATGGTGACAGTAATGGAATTGCCGGAAGCATCCCTGAAAAAGCCTGGAGAGCTGTCGCTTTTATGCCATAGCCAGGTCAGAAAATCCTTCCCCAGTATCAAATCCAGATCGTTGCTATTCTCAGGCATGGCTTAATTCTAAACTCAAATGGAAATTAGATAAAGTGGGATTCTGTCAGTTTTTCCATATCCAGACAGCGTTTTTCATCCAGGAAGCTTTCAGCAAGTGTGGAAGGGACAAGCTGTTCAAGATGCAAATCAAAGGAAGTGGTTAAGTATTCCATAAAGAGATCTATCATAAGTATTAAATTGCCTATTATACTTTTCTAGTTGCTCTATGGATAATGAAGTACCTTGTTGTTGTTAAACGTCACCAATTGGCTTAAATACCATAACAAGCACTGCTAAAATAATAACTCCAATTAAAATACCACCAGCCATAATAATAGCTTTTGAAGCGTTTTCCATAATCTCCTCCTACTACTTTTAAGTTCCTGTTGTTGTTCTAACTGAATTTAGTGAGCTTGTCATACTTGTAATACCAATAAATACTAATGGTACGATTAGGTATCCTACAAATAGAACTATCATTGTCGCAAATCCAATTACTTTTCCTAATCTACCTTTTCTAGAG
>CAYNKM010000394.1:0-2085 GCA_964397795.1 uncultured Desulfovibrio sp.
AATGCCTACCGATGAAACACAGTGATAAACCTATCCGTATCAAGCTTTCTCCGGCATATTTAAAGTCCCCTTTTTCCCTGTCCCATTCCTTGTCAACGGGAGGATCGCCGCGCAAGGCAAGGATGTTGTCAACGCCATTATTTAAAAGCGTTTTGGTAAAGTTTCTGATAGCGGAAGCTTCTGCGCCGACGCAGGTCAGGTGAGCCATGGTGTTGAAACCGCGCCTAGCCAGTTCTGATGTTATTTCCAGGGTATTTTTTTGTTTCGCTCCGCCCGCTCCATAGGTGACGGATATAAAAAGGGGCTTCAGCTGGCCAAGGGTATCAGTTGTCTGATAAAAATTATCTATTTGCTCCGGATCTGAAGGCGGAAAGAACTCGAAAGAAAAAAAGGGTTTATTACTTTTTTTTATCAAATCTCCTATGTTGGCCATCCTGTTCCCCACGTATTTATGAATTAATATTTATATATCTATATAAATTGATATAACAAGAATTTATTTTCAAGTAAATTGGAAATTCCCGCCACTCCCGATTTAATCTGTAAAAAGTTTCTTGCAAATTTTATTTACTATTTTTATTAAGGATACATGAATGGCAGGAAGTTATTATTTCTTCTTCCTTTTTTCTCTTCATCCCTGATGTTTCTGATTTTCTTTAATCTGGCTTTTTTTAGTATATGCAAGGGGGAAAATCAGGAGGAGATATCGCTAACTGAAGATAAAAAGGCTCATAGCAGTCAGGGTCTGGATGCCAGCGGCAAACCAATATGGTTGACTCTTGAACCAGGGCTGGAATTTGGTGAATTCAGATTAAACGCGGATGATTCCAAACTTACAGTCCTTAGGATAGATCCCGACAAGTTTGATTTTGTTTTAGGCTCCAGCGGAATGGATAAAAGGGGATCGCGTTCTCTGGAAAACTGGGCCAGGGATTATGATCTCAAGGCCGCGATAAACGCGAGCATGTTTTTGCCGGATAATCTTAAAAGCACAGGATATATGCGTAGTGGCGATTATGTGAATAATGGCCGGATAATGGAACGCTTTGGCGCTTTTTTTGTAGCCAATCCAAAAAAGGAAAATTTGCCGCGCGCCACAATCATTGATAAAAATATGGATGGCTGGCAGGAAAAATTAAAAGATTATGATCTGGTTATCCAGAATTACCGCATGACCAATTCACAGCGAAAAATATTATGGTCTCCTGGAGGGCCATTATATTCAATTTCCGCAATCGCGCAGGATGGAGATGGCAAAATACTTTTTCTCCATTCCCGCGTTCCCCTTGAAGCCTATTCATTTGTGCAGCAGCTCCTTCATTTGCCGCTGGATGTAAGAACAGTGATGTATGTGGAAGGAGGGGCGCAGGCGGGCCTTCTGGTTCATTCGGATAAGCTGCAGAGAAATCTTGCGGGAGCGCACGCTCCCTCTTTTCTGGTGACTGGCAAAATGAAGGCGGCTCTTCCCAATATCCTGGGGATAAAATCCAGAAATGAAGAAGAATCGGGAAGTGAAATAACTGAATAAATACCTATTAAAATTTCTTTACAAGTTTGTTGCAATAGGCGAAAGTATTTGCAGCATGACATTGAGTCATGATTTTAAAAACTCTGTTTTGATCTGTTTTCAATAATGGGGATGAACATGACAAAAGTTGGACAAATTTATAAATGTGAAAAATGTGGGACAATTGTAGAAGTTTTGCATGGTGGCGATGGAGAATTATCCTGTTGCAATCAGCCCATGAAACTTATGCAGGAAGGAGTTTCGGATGGCGCAACTGAAAAACATGTTCCTGTAATTGAGAAATGGAATAATGGTTATAAAGTTAAAGTAGGATCTGTTCCGCATCCCATGGAAGAAAAGCACAGTATAGAATGGATTGAGCTTAAGGATGGCGATACAATACACAGACGCTATCTTACTCCAGGTGAAAAGCCAGAAGCCTATTTTGACAATATCAAAAGTGACGATGTGACAGCCAGGGAATATTGCAATCTGCATGGTCTCTGGAAGTCTTCAACCAAAGCCTGAAAACGGGAGAAAAAAATGGCAGCAAATTATGTATGCAATGTATGCGGTTA
>CAYNKM010000395.1:0-2080 GCA_964397795.1 uncultured Desulfovibrio sp.
CCTGGCAATGTATTCATATAAATCAAGTTCATTATAACCCAGATACCAGGCAAGTCTTAAACCTGGATAAAGCGAAAACAAGGGATCGGAAATATAAAGGATATCGCCCTGAAGCCAGGGCCCATAACTTATCCGGTTGAAAACCGGTCCTACATATTTTCCATCGCCAGCTCCATTGAAAATTACAAATAACCTGTCGCTATTTATTTTATTTTTCCAAAAAAAACTGGGAAATGATATCTTGTCATTTATAAAAAAATCATATCTACCCGTTTCCAGTGATATTCCAGAAGCGAGCTGGCTTAATGTGAGACAAGTGGGACTTTTTGTCAAAAGAAGAGTATCTTCCGTATTTTTTTGTAATTTTGCCTGACTGGAAATAAGTATATCGTTTAAATCATATGAATTGATTTCCTTAAATAATTCATGATAGGGAAGAAATTTCTCATTAAATATATGAGAAGATTTTTTTCCTGAATAAAATGTTTCTTCTGAATTGTCCGACATTTATTCTCCCCAACTCTGATATTGACATTCAACTCATATTTGCTGATTTTTTGTTATAATTTTTCCAGTTTGCTTATTTTTAACAAAGATGGCTATATTATTAAACAGGCCGGTAAATTCATTGGTTTGAAAAATGGGTGATACCTGGTAATTAAAAGCTTTTATTCTTTTGGAACCTGAATTCAAATAAATCGCGTATCTGATTTGTGGCAAATTTTTATTAAGAAATAACTTTACTTCAACAGTGTCCTTGGTCACATGGGCGCCATAAATTGCCATCTGCAAAAACTCATTTGCAAGCAGCTTATCAGACTTTTCTTTTTTTGCCGACTTCAGGGGATAAAGAAAATCATCAAGGGCGAGAATTTTTGAAACCAGGGAATATTTAAACTTGTCGGAATAATTTCCCTGAATTATTTCATTAATATTTAATAAAAAAGATTCAAGGGCAGGCTCAAATGAAATAATACGGGCAATAGCCTCCTCAACCTGTTTATATATGACTTTTATAGGCAATCGGGGCTCGGGAAACTCGCTTTGCAAAAGAATCTCCTTTTTTGCCGCCTCCCTCTTTTCCCGGGCTCTTAAAAAATTGTTATTCGCTTCCCCAAGCTTTTCCCCGTCCGCCATCGCCAAATTGGCACAGCGTTCCTTCTGCCAGGAAAACCTTTTATTATAAGGCAAATTGGCCAGATCAGGACTTATATTCCGGATAAAATCATCATAAATAATCGCACTTTCCCTTTTCTCGTCCGGTAATTGTTGCAAGGCCAGATAAAGATTACGGTCACCCGATGGAAATATGCTTAAATCCCCTGCCCAGCCCTGAAATTTCTGACTGTTTAAAAAACTTCGCAAATAACCCCGCCTGATCCACTCTTTCAATGCCAATTCTTCATTATTCTGATCTTTGCCCGCTTCCCTTATCCGCTCTTTCAAATAATGTTTAACAATTTTCTGTTGTTTTGGAGCCAGTATTTTAGGAAAAACAGTCTCCTTTTTCTCAAAAACATGCTCAAGCCATTCAGAAATATTGCACTTGGAGAGAGGCTTTGAGAAATCAAAAGTCGCTCCCAGAAATTCTCCGGGCATTTCCTTCACCCTTATACAGTCTGATTCGCCCCGGGACGCGGAATAAGGGATTTCCAGCTTATGATAGTAACCAAAATTATAGGATCGCCAGGCATCCAGGGCTTCATTTACGGAAATATAATATTGTTTGCCTTCATAGGAATCTTCGTACTTCAACCCGGAAAACAAGTCGCTTATATGAGAGGCAATCCATGCAGTGCCTCTCTCATCCGTATCTGTAGATACGGCGATTTCCTCTTTAATAAAGGGCGCAATCAAAAGCCGGGAATCTATCCCGCCATTGAGATTGAAATAAAATTTTTTATCCGCGGCTTTTCTTTTCAGTTCTGAAACATAATTATTTATATTTTTTCGCGCTTCTGAAAGTAATTCATTATATGAAAGAGTTCTACCAATTTTTTCTCTTTCCTTGATTAAAATTTGACCCTTCTCCACAATGAAATATTCCAGGGGAGAAAGCCTGCGAAATCCCCTTACAGGC
>CAYNKM010000396.1:0-2067 GCA_964397795.1 uncultured Desulfovibrio sp.
ACAGATTTGTGTCATTCTTGCGGGCGATACCCGACAACTCCGATTCGGGAGGGAATGGCACGCGGATAGTTTCGGCGGTGCCCGGGAAAGTCGGCGGTGCCACCGCATCCACAGGGGAAGGCAGATCCTTACTTCCCATGTACTCCCATTTACCGTTGAGATTGAGCCAGCGGTCTCTGGCAAGTTGCGGACGAGGATATTCCGGCAGAGGCACCTTTGCCTCAAGGGCTTCAGATGTCCAGGGGGTTGGTAAAGTGAACTCTTCAATCGTTGTAAAAGATGCTGCTGAAGCGTAGCTGCTCAAAGCGATTGCAGCGTATGAAAGAATTGAACCGAAATATTTCAGTCGCATGATTTTGTCAATCTTTATATCTGTTTTGGTTAATTTGTCACAAACAAAATTAACCAAATTTCCGCATTCTTCCAAACACCCGACTAATATTCAAGGTAACGCAACCTTCAAGGCTCTCCCCTATGTCAACTTGCTCATTCTCTGATAGGAATATAACGGCAAGCAATGCAACGGGCACGAAAAAGCAGAGAATATTCCATAACTAAATCGTTGAAAATCAAGCCTAAGGATAATCATCAACCTACATATCCATTGTAAATGTTATTGAACGATGTTGCAACTGCGGCAGTCCCGATATATACACCCGAATAGTTAAGTAGAAGGGAGTTGGCAGTTAATAAAGGTTAATACATTCTCCCGCCAAAAAGATTTGTGCTATATTTGCACAGAATAAAACGGTTCAGAGGCAGGGGTAGCATCGGTTTAGTGCTATTTTAGGCCAAAGACCACAGAAGGGGGGATTCCCCACCGACGCAGAACAATAATAATAAATCAACATATCAAATTCAACATGATTCGCAAACTGACATTACTTGCGGCAGGATGCGCGGCCCTGCTGGCCTCGGCAGCCACCACCGCACCCGCACCTGCACAGCCCAAATCGCTGCACGAACTGCAGCAGGACTTCGTTGACCTCAAATTCGGACTGTTCATCCACTTCGGCATGGGCACTTACATGGAGGAGGACTGGGCCGACCCCGATGTTTCCCCCCTGGAGTTCAATCCCACCAAACTCGACTGCAAGCAGTGGGTCAACGCCGCCAAGGATGCCAACATGAACTTCGGCTGCATGTCGGTGAAGCATCACTGCGGATTCTGCATGTGGGACACCGAAACAACCGACTACGGGGTGATGAACAGCTCGGTGAAGCGCGATGTGGTGAAGGAATTCACCGACGCACTGCGCGAGAAAGGGATGAAAACGATGTTCCACTTCTCCATCCTCGACATGCACGAAAAGATTCTGCCTAACCACATCGAACCCTATCACAAGGATTTCATCAAGGCGCAGCTCAAGGAACTGCTCACCAACTACGGTCCGGTGACAGCCATAATGATCGACGGCTGGGATGCTCCCTGGTCGAGAATCTCCTACGAGGATATCTCCTTCCAGGAAATCTACGAGTACATCAAGTTCATTCAGCCCGAATGCCTGGTGATGGACCTCAACGGAGCGAAATATCCCAGCGAGGCACTGTTCTATTCCGACATCAAGACCTACGAACAGGGTGCAGGCCAGAAAATTTCCAAGGAAAAGAGCTTCCTCCCCTCCATGGCATGCTACCAAATGCAGGACAACTGGTTCTGGAAGACCTCCTTCCCCGGTAAGGAGCCCAAATCGGCCGACAGCATGGTCAACGACAATCTGGTGCCGATGAACAACGTGTGCTGCACCTATATCCTCAACGTTGCGCCCAACCGCGACGGCCTGTTCGACGACAACGCCATCAAGCGCCTCAAGGAAATCGGCAAGCTCTGGAAAAACGATGGCCACCAGCACAAAGTGGCCGATGCCGGTTCACCCATCATCTCCACCAACCTTGCCAAAAAGAAGCATGCCATCGGTTCCTGGAGCTGGGACTGCAATCTCCACGACATCCTGACCGACGACAATTTCCGTTCCTCCTGGGTATCGCACCCCACCGTGAAGGAGCCCTGGGTGATGGTTGACCTGGAAAGTGTAAACCCCGTGAACACAGTTGTGATCACCGATT
>CAYNKM010000397.1:0-1200 GCA_964397795.1 uncultured Desulfovibrio sp.
GGATTTTTGAAGATCATTTTCCCCCCTGGCTCTGCGCAAGTCCAACCGTTTATCGTGCCTTTACCCATTACGAGAAGCGGCAAGAGATCTACCAGAGACTCGCCAGTCTGTTCCAGTAGCTTTTTTGTTCCGTTTTGGGAAAAAAGCACATCCACATCCCCATTTTCAGGATTAATCTTTCCATAACCCAGTAAAACGCCTTGTTGAGCGGTCAAGACAAATTTTAGCTCGCTATCCCGCTTCGTGAAAGCTCCCTGAATTGGCATGGACATTTTGGAAACCATGGCATTTCCAGTGAAATAGACAGTGGAAAAATCGGGAACTTTTAAAGGTTCCTTAACGCTGCATGCGGAAAGGAAAAAAAATACCAAAAATAAAATTTGCAGAGCCACAGGTAAAAAAATGCTTGATGATCTTACTTGTCTATTATGAAACTGAATTTGTAAAAAGTTTGATGGTGTCCTGCAATTAAAAAAGCTCATTTTTAATCCTCTTAAATTACCATAGCAATGGCTTGTTGTATGTGAAATAGAGACATGAACCTTTTCACACCGAGACTTTGGGCTCGCTCAAGTACTTTACCTTGAAAATGAATTTTGGGACTCTATTGGCGTCATTCACGCTTTCAATATACTTGAAAGAAATGCCGTCAGCCAAACCAAAGGATAATGATTTCGCTTCCAACTTTTTGGCGGCAAATTTGCCTCCCAGATGCAAAACCGCACTTGTGTCAAAGTTATTCATTGCCTTCAAAGTAAATATCATTTCCCAAAAAAGTTCTCCATAACGGCCATATATTGGTTATTCTCATATTATCACCAATATCTACAACTATTCCTCCTATCAATTATAGCTCCACTTTGACCGTTTCCAATATGATTTGTAAACTCAAGCCACATAATTTTCAGTTGGCTAACTTGAATGGCCGGTTCGTTTTCTTACATATAAACTGGGAACAATCCATAAGGAAGCCACAAGCTCCGACGCAAGTCCTATAAAAATCACAAGGCCCATAGTCGAGAGAGCCGGATGACTTGACAATGCCAGGAGTCCGATGCTGAAAAACGCGGTGACTGACGCAAGCACCACCGCTCTGCGCACTCCGAATCCGCATCCTCCACCCAACGCATGCGTTATCATGATGCCATGATCGAGGGATAATCCGAAGACAATCGGCATAGCGGCCAATGCTGCAAGCGT
>CAYNKM010000397.1:1210-2057 GCA_964397795.1 uncultured Desulfovibrio sp.
TTAAAATTAAAAAAGTACAAAATATTATCACCACAGTGAATAATGGCGGCACCATTACCGCCAAAATTCGTGACGGATCTCGAAGCAGAGAGGCCAAGACAAGAAAAATTACAAGAGCTCCCAGTATCATCAACCTTTTTTCACTCTCGATGCTTGCCTCCATCCTTTTCTCCAGAAGAGAAGGGGAGAAAATATAAACTCCGCTATCACTTTTCGATATTATTTCTTCCGGAACAGCATCGATGGATATAATCGCGTATTTATCAAAAAGAAGGAGGTCTGAGGGAGTTTTGAGCATTTGCGGGGAAGAAAGCAAGGCATTATAGAATGGTTCAAACGCGTTTAAACCGAATCCTTCTTTTTGGGCAGCCACATCTATTTTTTGCTGTAAAGCTGCCAAATCGAGCCATTCGTTCCATCGCGCGACATTGGCCGCACCCTGTGAATCCGATACCATAAAGTCTGACGGGGCCAAGACGCTTTTAGCACCGGATTTCCTCAAGCTGGCTGCGATCCTGGAACTCTTCTCCAGGGCATTATCACGTGATTCGCCTTCGATAATGATATTTTCACTGTTTTCTATTGGCCATATTTTTCTGATTCTATCCCTGGCTGCCTCTATTCGCTCTGAATCGGCACAAAGGTTTCTAGGCGAGTAATTGAATACTAATCCGCCATAGAGAGCCGCGCATGAGATTGCTAGTATAAGGCATACGATTGCGCTTTTTTTTATTGAAGGAATGTTCCCCTGGTTCGTTATGTCGGGATTGATATTTCGTGTTTTGTTGAATCCAGGAACAAATGGAAACACAAATATGGCCTTAAACAAGCCAGTCGCCTGGGAATC
>CAYNKM010000398.1:0-2056 GCA_964397795.1 uncultured Desulfovibrio sp.
ATTTTCTTCCCTTGTAGGCCCTCCCATTACTGACGCAGGCTGGATCGCCCTCGCGCCATTCCTTGAAAGCGCGGCCAAAATTTTCCACCGGTACGGCATGTTCCCATTCAATCCTGTGCGCCCTGGATTCATGCTTTAAACTGGTAAAGCCTTCAGGTAGGCTGATTTCTCCCTTTTTGTCATATGAAGCCCCACAATAGATTGTCTGCCTCATATCATACCATACCTTATCCCTCAATATCCTTATTGATTTTCCATAATTTGTATATGAATATTCTTTGTTGTCACTTTCCTGGCCAAAAAAACCCCAGTATGACAAAAGCGCTGCGGTAACAATAATTCCCACGATAATTACTGTATAAATATATTTCTTGTATCGCATATTGGACCAATTTTAAACGCTGTCCACCTGATCTTTTTTATCATAATCTGTGGCAAGCTGACCACAGGCAGCTTCGATATCGCCTCCCCTGCTCTTGCGCAGTATCGCAGTTATATTCCTGTCACATAGATATTTCTGAAAAGCCTCCACATTTTCCGGTTCAGGCGCCTTGTAAGGAAGACCTTCAACAGGATTGTATATAATCAGGTTTAATTTGGCCTTGATATGGCTCAGGATGCGGGCCAACTGCTTCGCGTATTCCAGACTGTCATTTACTCCGCCCAGGAGAAGATATTCAAATGTTATCCTCTCCCGCGCCTTTAGAGGATATTCACTCAAAGATTTCAGCATTTTATCAAGATCCCATTGAGACGCCTTTGGCATTATTCTTTCGCGCAATTTCTGATTCGGGGCGTGCAAAGATATTGCCAGATAAGCGAGGCCGCTTTCTCCCAGCTTTTCAAGCCCCTTTTCAATTCCACATGTGGAAACGGTAATCCGCCTTGGCGAAAAATTTGCCCCCCTCTCATCTCCCAGAACCTGAAGAGCGAGAATCAGGCCCTGCAAATTAAGAAGAGGCTCTCCCATCCCCATAAAAACAAGATTTCTCAAAACTGGCCTGTCAGGACGATTGTCCTTGAGCCACTCCTTGCCGACAAGAACCTGGCCAAGAATTTCACCCATTGTCATATTTCGCTTGTAACCCATCTTGCCAGTGGCGCAAAAAGCGCATTTCATGGGACATCCAATTTGAGTGGAAAGACATTGGGACCAGCGGGTCTCACCCGCCTTGTTGAGCGCGGGAATCATGACCGTTTCCACCCTGGCGCCATCCGGATATTCCAGCAGAAACTTGGTTGTTCCATCCTTGCTGGTACTGGTCGAAACAATACCGGGTAGTCCAACATAAGCTTTTTCTGTCAGTATATCCCTCAACTCTCTGGATATATTTGTCATTTTGGAAAAATCCCATTCCAGTTTTTGCCATATCCACTGCCAGATTTGCATGGCCCGGAATTTGGGCTGTTTCAAATCGCTTACCACCCAGTTCTCCAGGGCAGGATAATCAAATTCCACAAGATTTATCTTTTCAGGACCGGAAATTATTTCAGACATGATGAGCTTCTTTAAATATACATAATTATATTTTATAAAATGAATTTTATACTCTATTCTTACCCTGTGTTGATTTTTTGTGGGATGACAACTTTTTAAAAAAGGTTTTTTTTACCCGCAAGGGGTATGCCGTATCTGTAAGCAGCAAAGCTGCCAACAGATACGTAGACCCCCAGACCCCCATTTTTTCACAAAACTTTAATTATTACAGGATAAAGCTTATTGAAAAAATCAGGTTTTATTTATTTTAATACTTTCCGGCCTTCAACCGAAGAATTTATCTATTTAATAAAATTATTTCTGGACTATAAACACTTTTATATGCTAATTCAAGAAGTATAAAATTTTGTACATTAATGGCTGGCTTGTAGAAGCGCGCAGACAGGCTTATTCTGATATTATTCTTTTGATTATTTTATCTTTCATTATAAAACAAAATTCCTTTGTTTTATACTTTTTTATCTTATTAATTAAATGAAGTTTTAAATCACCTTAATATTTTATTAGGTTCAGTCTGCATTAAAAAACTTTTGAATAATTGTTAATGATATAAACGAT
>CAYNKM010000399.1:0-2042 GCA_964397795.1 uncultured Desulfovibrio sp.
AGGAAGTGAAGGCGGAGTTAAGGTCGGAACTGAATGATAATGAGAAGAAGATCGCTGAAAAGGAGAAATTAAGGGTTGAGGTTGAGCGTCAGACTGCCAACTGGGGAAAATGGAGGGAGTTATATGATTTGATCGGTTCGTCAGATGGGAAAAAATTCCGCAATTTTGCCCAAAGTATTACGCTTGATATTCTCCTTGATTATGCGAATCAGCAACTTGTCAAAATCAGGGATCGTTATGTGTTGCAAAGGGCGGAAAAAGCGGATTCCTCTTTGCTGGGTATAGAAGTGATTGATCGTTATCTTGGCGACAAGAGAAGACCGGTAAAGAATCTGTCGGGCGGGGAAACGTTTATAGTCAGTCTCGCGCTTGCGCTTGGGCTTGCGAACATGGCAGGCAAGCAGGCCGCGCCAGGATCCCTGTTTCTGGATGAGGGTTTTGGATCCCTGGACGAACAGACATTGAAAACCGCCATTGATACGATAACGGATTTAAGCAACGAGGAAGGCAAGTTAATTGGCATTATCTCGCATGTTGAGGCTTTAAGGAACAGGAACGCGATACCCGCGCATATAGTTGTCGAACCGGATGGCAAGGGAAGCAGCAGACTCAAAGGCCCGGGGGTATCCAGAGGATAGGAGGCTTGGAAGCCATCTCATAAATGATTTTGAGATATCTTGTAGGGCTTGAGCCGGAAGCTTGTTATCTTGCTTCCGGCTTTTTGTCACATCTGTTTTTCCAGCGTCTGGCGGATCAAATCCATAATATAGGGCAGTTCGTCCAGTCTGGAGAAATTGACTGCCACTGATCCGCTTCCTCTTTTCCAAACGCTTAAATCTTCGGCCATGCCTTTTGGATCATTGAGTTCCTGATAATCAATATTGAGGACTATTCTAATCCATGTTTTCCTGATTAATAGATAAAGCAGATTTAAATCCAGTTTATACGCGATATGACGTTTAAAAAACTCCTCGCTTATAGAGGGGGCAAGATCAAGAATGTGTGTCCGCAATTCTTCAAAGAGTGGCTGTATATTTGGCAAGAAAAGGTTGGGATGATTTTCTCTGGAAAATTGTGAATTTCTGGTTTTTTTATTTGGCTATGTTTAAACCATTTGTTGATTTGTCTGGGGATAACAATTTTTGTGAACAAAAGTTCTCTACCCGCAAGGGTATGGCGTATCCATAACTAGCAAGGCTGTTAACGGCTATGTAGTCCACCAGACCTCCTTTTTCAAAAAACTTTAATTATTTATAAGATATAACTTATTGAAAAAATTATATGTTGGTGAATCTTATACATTTCGTTTCCATCACTAGGTGATTTTAACAGAGTGTTATTTTATTCTGTTTCCTTACTCTATAGAAATTTCCCTTTAGTCATTTTCTGTATACAAGATCATTAAGTAAAATTATGCATACTTCAAACGCATCAGGTGTCTTTTTATTTAATATTTGTTTAATTCCTGAATCCACCTTGTCGTACATTCATTTGCATAAGTATTTTCTTACTAACTCTTATTTTGGCTATATTTTTTCCTAATTTCATCAAGTGATTCAGTTATTCCTACATCTTTTAATCTTTCTTCATATCTTTTTTTATTCTCTGATGCCGCAACAATGGCGGAATCTGCCCACATATTTATTTTATTTTTTACTACCTCTCCTATTCTATCGCTAGAATCATTTATTTTTTTTATTGGCTTTCGAAATATAAATCTTAAAAAGAATAATATTATAATAGTTGAAAGTATTATTGCTAGTTCCATTTAATTTCCTATTGTATGTACTTGTTTAACTAATTCTAGGTCTGATAATAATAATTATTAGAGATAGACAATATTTATTTCTTTTTAGTAGCTGTACCAAATATTGATACCATTATCATACCATGTCCACTTGTAGCCTCTGTAACACTTATATGAATATTATATATTGCATTACAATTTTTTTTATATGTTTCTTCTTTTATTTTAAATAAAGCATTTGATTCTGCGAATTTTATTTTCTCGTTATATATTTTTGATTCTTGTCCAGTTAGGT
>CAYNKM010000400.1:0-2020 GCA_964397795.1 uncultured Desulfovibrio sp.
TTCCGCTGTTAATGCGATAAACCGGACGAGCGCTGCGGGAGATTTTCCGCCTCCTCCAAATCCTTCATATACCAATCTGGAATTGGTTTTTACCCTGGATGAATTAATGTTAATGCGCAGATAATAAAATTGGGAGAAAAGATTTGAAATATAAAAAAAGGACTTTTTTATTACCTTCCCTTAAATTTATTCTATCAGTTTGCATGGGCTTTATTCTGTCATCTCCAGTCAATGCCGCTTCTATTGCCACGGCCGGACAGGATGATGGTTATTCAGGACGAATACTGGACAAGATTGTATCCAAATGGAAAATTCCCAGGCAAGCCAGGGGCGATTACAGGTTAAAATTGATTCTGTCCGTAGATGGGGATGGAAGGCTGCTTGATTGCAGGGTTCAAAATTCATCAGGTCTGAAAACCCTTGACAACTCCGTATGTGAAGCCGCGAAAGCCGCCTCTCCCTATGGCTCGCCTCCCTATGGCATGCCAGCCACGGTTTATTTTTCTTTTTGGTCGGGAGCGGCAGGAGGGGGGCAGTCGGAGAGTGTAGCGAGATCTGGCGCGGAAAGCCAATCCAGATCTGTATCCACAAGAAAAAGCGACGCTCCTCAAGCCCAGCATGAGAATACTGGCGCCATTAATAAAAAGAAACAGAGATATATTTCAAAAATTACCAAAGAGCTGCGAAATTCAATTTATATCCCCGTTGAGACCAGGCCGGGAGTATATCATGTTTCCGCGCAAATTGAATGTGATCGACAAGGAAATATAATTTCAAGCAATATAACAAAGCCTTGCAATGACGCGAGATTAAATAAATACGTTTTGCAAGGCATCAGGCGCGCCAAAAAGGTTTCTCCTCCAGAAGAGGCTTTCGGGAATAAATTTAATCTGAATTTTACGCTTGTCCGTCAGGGGGCAGATTCCAAAAAAGGCGTTTCCGAAAAATCCGCCAGCGAGGGCGGGGATTTCTGAAATGAATAAAATAACGGTTAAAACTTATCTGTTATTTTACCGGAAATTTCCAATACATAAAAACTGGGAGAAAAAATGAAAAAAATATTGGCTATTCTTTTTCTTGCTCTAATAATATTCCCCGCATCGGTTCAGGCCGCCTTGAGAGTCGATATAATGAACCCTGGCCAGAATATTTTGAACCTGGCTCTTGCCACACCTCTCACTGGTCCGGACAGGGCGGCAAGCGGGATGGGAGCCCAGCTTCAGAAACTGATTGACCAGAATTTAAGCTTTCTGCCTTTTATGAGGCTTACTCCTTCCCAGGCGGTATTGGGCGGCACAGTACTCAATGCCTGGGAACCGCCATCCCTGGACTTCAAGCGCTTTCAACTGGCTGGTTCTGATATTCTTGTAACAAGTTATTGGCCCAATGGAGACAGCGGCACATCTCCCGTACAGATAAGGGCCTTTGAAACAAGCACAGGCGGCCGGATATTTGGCAAGGAGTATTCAAAGGTAAACAATGGCAATCTTTCGGAGGTCGCCGATCGTTTTTGCGCCGATCTTCTGGAAGTCCTTACCGGAAGCGGCGATTTTTTCCGTTCAACTTTGGCCTTTATCAAAAAGACCGGAAAAATGGCCGCCAATGTCTGGATTGTGAAACCAACCGGCAGGGATTTGCGGCAGGTAACCAATATGGCGGGAGAGGCGCTTTCTCCAGCCTGGTCTCCTGACGGACGTTTTATTGTTTTCAGCCATATTGACACCAAATCACATGCCCTGGGTGTATGGGACAGTAATTCGGGCAAGGTGCAAAGAATCCGCTTTCCCGGCAATGTCGTTATAGGCCCGTCTTTTATGCCGGATAACAAAGTCGCGGTGGCTCTTTCAAAAGGCCGCTATCCAGTTATATATTTGCTTAACCATGTTTTTAAAAAGGAAAGGATTCTGGAAGAACACGGATCAATTAACGTTTCGCCCACCTTTGATAAAACGGGAACAAAGATGGCTTTTACATCATCCAGGGCAGGCGGGCCACAGATATTCATGAAGGATCTTTCCAG
>CAYNKM010000401.1:0-2019 GCA_964397795.1 uncultured Desulfovibrio sp.
TGTGGTATTCAGTATTGTTGCAAAATTATCCGGAATAAACACCTGATCCGTATCGGCAACTATCGCCACATTATCAATTGAGCCCATGCGCTGACCATCTTTAAACTGCATAAAATCAGGTGGCTGCAAAAACCAGAGGCGGATTATACCAGTTGACGGCTTTCCTCCGTTCCTTGTTACAAACCAGTTGGACAGAATAGAGTCAACTGCTTCGGCGTACTCCTCCTCACCAATTTCATTGCGTAGTTCAGCGGCTTTTTGCAAGGATTGATAGGCTGTCGCCTTGTCCACCATCTGTGCCATAAGTGTGCGTAAAAGCGCGTTGGGCTTTATAACAATATCATTAAGACCAGTCCCGTCTTCCAATGAACCGGTAAACCCCGCATCGCGCAAATACTGGATTATTACATTTGTGGCATCTTCAAGGCGTTCACGGGTTATTTTTAAATCAGGCATAGATAAAAACATCCTGTTAAAATAGTAAATTAATTTCCGCTCCTCGGCGTAATCGCAACGACTGCCCTTTTGCCAAGTGTGGTTATTATTTCAATATATACATCAACCCGATCTGGCGACCGCAGAGGGTCATAGACGACTTTTAACAGATTTAAGGTCTGAAGCTTTTCTCCATCTACTTCATATTCCAGATCCGCTTCCATTAGGAATTTCCGGCAATTCTCAACATCCCGAAAAACTTCGAGCTTATATTGCGGAAGAAATGTCGGACTGATCTGTTTGTAGTGCATGCTGGTTCCGCCATAAAGTGGATTAAATGCGTCAGAACCTTTTTCAGTAAGGAGAAATTTGACCACTTTTCCAGCAATTACCTCAATGCCTGTGGTAACAGGATCATCAGCTACAACCCTGTCCATTTGTTCCGAGGTCTTTTCAACCCCGTCATAAATTCCTGTAGCGCAATAGAGGCGCATATCAGCCATTTGAAAATTCCTCGATAATTTTTTTGGGTTCCTCGACAAGCCTTAGACAATTACTGACAATCTCCTGTTTGCGTTTCAAAAAATTTTTACGGGTTTCCACAGCGGCTGCGGCCTGTGAATAATAATTCTCTCGTGTCATGGCATACATCGCGTTAGTGCGGGTGACGCCCTGGGTAGTATCGTAAAAATCTCCCGCAGCCAGAATCTCGGCAGGAAGACGTATCTTTGAAGCAAACAGAACATTCGCCGCCGGTCTCGCATCTGTGCTTGCCGCCGAAATCTGGGCAACTTGTGAGGGCTTATCCGGCTCCTTATCATCGGTTGTGCCTTGGGCAGTCTTGTCAGCCTTTGTCAGATTGGCCAACTGCCCCCCACAATAATCTATGGTAACATCCAAAAGTGTTTTTAACATTCAACCAATCCTTTTCTGATGTTCAAGAAGTTTTATAATCCGATTGCGTAACTGTCCTTTCCTGTAGGACAGCTGCGCCTGGCTTATTCCTAATCGTTTAGTCAGCTCGGCATTTTTCATTACCCTTGCGCCATTATAGCCGGTTGTGGCTTCAAAAAGCCTTTTTTCATCGGGAGAAAGTTCAAAATAAATGGCGCCCAAAAGCATATCATCTTCGTCATTACTATTTTTGCCAAAGAAGTCTCCTGCCACCGCAGGGCCAGACTCCACAAGATCGCGTCTATTATAATCCCTTATTCTGGTAATCTCAGGAGCTGTCCAGCCAAGCTCGGAATGAAGTTCATCAGTTGTAGGTTCGCGCCCTAGAGTAATCGTTAAGGTATTATTGGCATTTTGGAATGTATTGATTTTCTGGGTGATGTTTTCCGGCATACGTGCAGCGTTCTGATAAGTATAGACAATGCGGGATAGCGGCAACAACTGACTTGTAAGATACGTAGCCAAGGCTGCTCCGCTTGCGGGGTTATAATTATCAAAGGCTTTTGCGGCCAGAAGTTTGGCCTCATTAAGCAGGACATCGCGTGATACTGGACCAGCCCACTTATTGACCTGGTTCTGGATAAGCCCGTCAAAACGCTTGAGCAGCGCCTGACGGTTCATTGGGGAGGG
>CAYNKM010000402.1:0-2016 GCA_964397795.1 uncultured Desulfovibrio sp.
TTATAATACTTAAAAACCTTCTTTGGTATCAACAGGCGATTTTAACAGAGCGATTTTTTATATTTATCCACTAAACTATGAAAATATGATAATTGCGGCAAACACGAGGCGTTTTCGGCTATTATCTTATTCGCCGACATACAGGATGGAAACGTCCATTCTTCAGACGCTTAAAAGTACCTGTATGAGGTATTTCATCAGGTCAGGCAGCTATCCAAAACCATGTGTCTGGCAAGGGAAAAAAGATCGACAAGCAAATGTTTTCTTTATCTTCCACAAGATTCTACCCGTATAAAGGGAATTTCATAGGCTTGCCGTCCGTTATTCGCGTCTGTAAAGATCCAGGAACAGGGAGTGCGCGGACCGCTATTGCGGCAGATCATCTCTGCTCCGCCCCATTTTTCACCGTCATTACAGGCCGCTCCCGAACTTGTGACAGAGAGAACAGAATTGGTTTTTAAATTGGCTCGTGTTGAGCCTATGCACCGCCTTTTGGGGCCATCAAAAATACGCCTTTTTCCACTTTTTCCATTTGCGCCAAAGCAGAAACATTCTTTTATGGTGCGTTTGGAGTAATATTCAGGCCTTGTTCCCTGCCAGCATCCTTCCAGAAAAGCCAGGCTTCCAGTTTTTGCGGCGTCAGGCGGAATACGCAATGCCTCTCCAGTTCTTGCTGTTCTGGAAGCTGATTTGCTTTCCGACTTCTGGGTGGTATTTTTTCCTTCTCCGCTACCCTGGCCTTTTCCGGATCCCTTGCCCTCCGAAGCTGATTGCTGTTTTGTTTTACCAGAAGATGCGCCATTTTCCGCCCTGGCTTTATTTTGTCCGCTAGAAGCTTTTTCCCCCTTGCTCGCGGATTCGCCCTTACTCGTTCCCGAGCCGGAAGAAGCTTTTTCACCTTTTTCTCCGGAACCTCCCTTGTTCGCTCCAGCACTGGAAGAAGTATTTCCTCCCTTATTACCAGAATCCCCCTTGTTAGCTCCCGAGCCGGAAGAAGACTTTTTAGCAGTGTTTTCCGCGTCAGCAAGTGTTTTTCCCGAGGATATCCCCGGAAGGGGAGAGGTCAATATTTCCGCGAGTTCATCAATATCAGCTGCTGCTGAATCCGCGTCTGCAAATTCGCTGCTTTCATCAGCTTTTCCGGAAGAGCTGGATGCTGACAATTCGGATCCACCGGCTTTATTTTCTGGAACAGCCGCTTCAGCCTTATATCGGGTTGAATTTAATTTCACGGTTTTTCCCGCGAATTTCCCATCCTTTATCACCCCGTCTGAAGAAATTGTTATGCCCTTGTCGGTCCGAAAGCTGCCATCAGCCAGAACTTCGGTGACTAAAACTTTGCTTCCGTCTGGTAATATAAAGGATGTATCAGGAAGTATTGGCGAGGAATAGGTTTCATCTATATTTATCTTCTTTCCCTTGTATTTGCCATCCTTTATATAACCCTCTCTGGATATGGTTATGTCTTGATCCGTAAGAAAATCACTATTTGGAAGAGACTGGATGGTTACTGTGTTAGTTCCGTCCGGCAAGGGGACAACCGTATTGATATGTAACCTGTCGGGAGAGGAAAAAGTCTCGTTTATATCTATTGTCTGGCCTTTAAATTTACCATTCCTGATTTCCCCTCCAGCAGAGATGGTAATGTTCTGATCTGTTATGACATCCCCGTTGGGAAGGCTGCGGACTATATCCGTACGGGTATTGTCAGGCAGGGTAATTACTGTCCTGGGAAACATGGGGGAGCGGGTTACTATCTGACCTGAAAACTTGCCGTCCCTTATTACCCCTTCCCGGGAAATTGTAATTCCCTGTACCGTAGTGAAATCACCATTGGGAAGAACCTGGAGAAGCGTATCCTGACTGCCATCTGGCAGGAGGATGGCAGTATTGGGGAATAATACGGGAGTTGAGATATTTTTAATATTGCTTAAGGAGCTGTCATCTGCCTGAATAACCGCGGGAGACAGTAATATCAGAAGAAGCATTAAAAAAACTGTCGGATTGCGCATATAA
>CAYNKM010000403.1:0-2011 GCA_964397795.1 uncultured Desulfovibrio sp.
CGAAAAGATATAAATGTGGGCCAAAGGCGCGCCCAGCGAAAATATGGCATTAAATGCGAAAAATAAACTGAAAGCCTGTGGGGAAAGCCCGAACCAGTCCTGATATGCGAAAGCTGAAACCGCCAGATAGGACATGAAAGGCATAACCATCGCTGAAAAAATAAGCAGCGGATAAAGAAAATCCCTGTTGGCCAGAACAATTCCCATTCTTTTGAAGGGAGCGAACAGGGAAATATCGCTTTTGGGTCGCCCAGTTTCCTTGAGACAGAATGTGCCGGCAAGGGAAATAAGCCCAAAAATCATCAGGACGAGGAAAATAACCCTCCAGCCGGCAAAGGACAGGATCAGACCGCCCAGAAGGGGCGCGCTGACAGGCGCCAGAATATGGGCAGCCTGAATAAGGCTGACCACCTTTTCCATAAGATCCCCCCTAAGGACATCCTTGACTATGGCCAGGGACATGGCAGTCGCGGCACCGCAGCCCAATGCCTGCGCCCCCCTAAGAATTAGCAGAATCCAAATCGAGGAAGTGACAGCTATACCCACACTGGAAAGTATATAGATAAGGGAGCCGGCTATTAATACGGGTTTTCTGCCGTATTTATCGCTTAATGGACCCCAGATAAGCGTTGAAAATGCGTATGTCAAAAAAAACAGGGTTAGGCTTGCGCTTATCAGATCATTGCCCGTATTCAAATCTGTCGCCATTTGCGGCAAGGCAGGCAGATACATATCCGTCGAAATTGGCGGAAAAGAGCTGAGAATAGCGATATATGCGATTAAATAGCGATTGCCGGGAAGAAAAATTCTGTTGGATAAACCAGGCATAAATTAATCCACTTCACCCTTTTCTGTGTGCCAACGGCAATTAAATTTCCTGAATCTCTTTTGCATTATTTCAATAGCCTGATAATTATTGTCTGCCAGTATGCAGTTTCTGCCCAGATTATAGGCCGCTTCGCCAAAACTTCCGCTTCCGGCAAAAAAGTCGCATAACGTGTCTTCCGGTTTTGAATGAACCTTGACAATGCGGTTTAAAATTCCCAGAGGTTTCTGCGTGGCATATCCTGTCTTTTCATATCCGCTGGGACTCACAATGGTATGCCACCAGACATCGGTCGGGGTCTTGCCTCTTTTGGCTTTTTCCTCTCCCACAAGACCAGGGGCCATGTAGGGAATCCTGTCCATTTCTTCAAAATTAAAGGTGTATTTCAGGGGATTTTTGGCATACCAGAGAATATTGTCATGCTTGGGAGACCATCTTCTGGTGGATCTGGCCCCATAGTCATAGGCCCAGATTATTTCATTAATGAAAGATTCCCTGCCAAAGATTTTATCCAGCAGGATCTTGCAATAATGGATTTCCCGATAGTCCAGATGAAAAAAGAGCGAGCCGTCTTCAGCCAGAATCCGTTTCGCTTCCACAAGCCGCGGTTTTATAAAATCCTCAAAGTTGTCAAAACTGTCATTATAGCCTGTTGAAGAAAGCTTTATTGATTTATACCGTTTATCCTTAAAACCCTTCCGATCCCCATCTTCCGCGGGGACTGTTTTGATACTCGTTCTTCTCTGCGTTTTGCCAGTATTAAAAGGAGGATCTATATAAACAAGATTAATTGAAGAAGATGGCAGGTTTTGTAAAACATTTAAATTGTCATCAAAATATATATCAATCTGGGGCATGGCATATACTTATGAACCAGTTTGTTTTGGATCAGATAAAATCTTTCCGGTCAGGCAATAACAATTAAAAAATAATTTTGCTGACATGAGGAAGAAGTTCAAGCCCTGAAAAGCGGGGCCTGAACTTCAGTTTGTTATTGTTCGGGCGCGGCTTGCGGCTTGGGAGGAACGACAGGAGCGGGCGCGTCTGCGGCTTCAGGAGCGGCATTTTCCTGAACGGGCGTTACGGATTCTTTCTGGCTGTTTTCAGGAGAAGGAGGAGGAGAAACTTGGGACGGAGCTGGAACATCCTCAATTTTTACATCCAGAATCTGGGATTCGGATTCTG
>CAYNKM010000404.1:0-1997 GCA_964397795.1 uncultured Desulfovibrio sp.
AGGCCAGGGAAGATTCCGGATTCAGGATAGCGCCCTGAATATTGACCAAAGCCAGACAGTTTTCCGAATCAACTTCTTCCCTACTTGCAAATGCAAAAAAACTTCCCGCAGTAACGGCAACTATAAAAATTATGCTTAACCAAAATATAAAGGGATGCCGTATCCGGAAAGGTTCCCTAAACAGCCTTTTCCAGGTCTGTATTGGTATTTGCGATAAAGGACAGACACAAGCTTTTTCTTTGGCCACATTCTTTTCCATGCCTGGTTCAGACTTAAGATCAAATTCATCACTCATATTGTTTCTCCATTTCATTTCTTATGTAATTAAATACGCAAGAAGACAATTATGATACCTGAATATGGTTTAATAAGAAGAATCACTTGCCAGGAACGTTCTGCCCAATAATGGCAACCTTAAAAATTACGGAAAGATGCACTGGCTTTTATGAAGAAATAAAAAATTTAAAATATTTTAACAGCGTTTTTAAATTACGCTTTTTTCCGCGTCACGTGACGCATTAAATTTATAATATATTTTTTATTTTATGAATATGCCTGGAGCTTTATGTATTTTTACAGAGATTGCGCCGCTTTTAAAATAAAAGTACATTTTACTTTTGGATATTTATCCTGAATGGATAAACGCAATCAATCCAGATTCCCCTAAAATTACTGGAAAAAGTTATTTACAAATATAAGTTTTTATAAATCTACTCAAGCTTACATTTATATATAAATATCATGATTAATTTTTAAAATTCTGACTTATAATAAACCAGGACAAATATATGAAATGCAAAATTTGCAAGGATGTGGCCGCGGTAGCCTTGAGAGGTCATAATGTTTCCTTCTGTGAAAAATGCTATCTTGATTTTTTCAGAAGACAGGTAAAACGGGGAATTGATGAAAAATCCCTGTTTACCAAAAAGGATAAAATACTGACAGCGATTTCTGGCGGCAAGGATTCTCTCTCCCTCCTTCTTGAACTTTCCGAAATGGATTATAATGTTACGGGACTTTTTGTGGATCTGGATATCCCTGAATCTTCCTCCCAGGCAAGACAGACTGTGATAAGCTTCTGTGAAAAACATAATCTTGATTTAAAGATTATTTCCCTTGCTGATGAAGGTTTGTCAATTCCAATAATCAAGCGTTATTTAAAACGTCCGGTCTGTTCTGTTTGCGGCCAGATTAAGAGATATTTCTTTAATAAATTCGCTCTTGAAGAACAATATGATGTTCTTGCGACAGGTCATAATCTGGATGATGAAACCGCGCGACTTTTCAGTAACGTATTGCGATGGGATGAAGTCCATCTCGCGGACCAGAGCCCCATCCTGGAATCTGAAGGCAACTTTGTCCGAAAAGTCAAGCCTTTATGGAGACTGACAGAATTTGAAACCGCAAATTACGCTTTTGTAAGAGGCATCAGCCATCACATAGCTCCCTGTCCATATAGCAAGGGAGCGAGCTTTACAAAATTAAAAACAGTCCTTCAGAATCTGGAAACTGCCATGCCCAACAGTAAGCTCAACTTTTATCATGGTTTTCTTGAACGAGGGAAAAAATGTTTTCAGACTTATCAAAAATCGCCCGATCCCAAACTGTCTTACTGTAATACCTGCGGCTATCCCACTTTGGGGGATACAATCTGCGGTGTATGCAGAATCAGGCAATTTGTTGAACAGGATAAAAAATCACGCCATAATTCAGAATAAACCATGGCGTGAATCAAATCTTCTATCTGGATTTATTTCTTGTTTAAAATATTTTTACTTTAAAATACTCTTGCGTCTGCGTAAGCCAAAAGACGCGATATAAACCCAGGCGCGATTCGCTTGCGCACTGAACGATGAAACAAACTTTCAAATTTGTAAAATTTGAAAGTCAATCTGACCTGGAAGCCATCTCATAAATGGCTTCAACGCTATACGGTAGTATAGCGCGGCGCGATAAGCGGCGCAAATGAGCCAAAAACGACGTTTTTTGGCGAATGA